>MHIL01000020.1:53993-73222 GCA_001817495.1 Candidatus Buchananbacteria bacterium RIFCSPHIGHO2_02_FULL_56_16 | reverse complement strand
AGTGCTCATCCGGATGCGTAAAACTATTACCTGCAAACCTAAGATTTTTCAACAGAATTAATTGATTCATCCCCCACATGATCCGATGACAACAAGTCGGCTGACACGTCTATCGCCAAGGTATTCGCCCTAAAAATCAGCCGTTTTTCAAAGCCCAGCAACTCAAGGAGCTCCATAAGACCAGGCACTTCAGCCTCCTGAATGGGTGGGTGCGCTGTTACAAAGGAAACACACTGTGTTGCAAGATCTTGGAGTAGAGAATCTAGCAACAACTTGATGATAGAGGATGTTGCGGGTGAATGATCAACAAGCAAGCGCTCGATTGTTGCTTTGTTTGTGAGCTCGTGGATAGAGGAGGCTACCAGGCCTATGAGACGCTTATCACGAAAGGCACCGTATGTAACTTGACCAGAGCCAATGAGCCACTCAGTGAAAGTAACACTTTCACTACCGGGCGCATTATAGACAAACCCACTTTCTTGGAGAGCGAGATATTCTTCGCCCCGAAGGTGATGTGGTTGAACCTTTCGAATAGATATTCTTTTGTCCGAAGGTTCTTTACAGATCGGATTCATTGTTTGGGGCGTTCCACAATACCACTGTGTTAAGGCGCCCTCTAAATACCCTCGTTGAGTCAACAGATGTGAAACTGCCGTATTCGTAGAATGACCGAAAGATCGGATCATTTTCATGTTTGCATCAGCAGCACGTCTCTCGAGCTCATCGAGTAGCTTATTGGCGATACCATGCCTTCGAAAACTACCCGAAACATAGACGTTTTCCAGCGTTGCAATCCCAGCCTCGTGAAATGTTGCCAATAAAAAACCGACCATTTCCGAATGCTGATTCAGGGCGACGAGCATGGGGCCACCAGCTTGCAAGCTCCAGAGTCTAAGAGTGTCTGGAGACCAAAAAACGATTTTCTCGCCAGTGGCAAATTCACTTGTTTGACGACCGACTCTCATCACTTCGGAGAGGTGTTCTCTGACATGAAAGTCCTTAATGGTTAGTACCAAATCAGTCATCGGGGACTCCTTGTATTTTTTTGTCAATGAACTTTTTTACGACTTACTTCTGTAAGTCATTAATTCTTACAATGGCATCTTTCATAAAATTAGTCAAGGTTGCCAAAATGTTCTAGCAGTATTAGGGCACCATTGATCGTTGGTGAAAATATTTTTTATCGAAATGTGTTGGTTGGGGGGCAGGTGGCTGAGAGGCCAAGGCCGCACCATCTATTTTTATTACACGTAAAAGTGATTTATTTTTTTCTAATAAAATAATTGAAGCGTTGCCAATTTTTTTAAACTCGCCTAACTTGAGTATTTCTCTAAATATAATTCGGATAGGCCCTCCGTGTGTGACTATTGCGATCACATTGAAATCCTGACGAATAAGTTCAGAAAAGCTTTTTACTACTCGTTTCTTAAAATGTGAATATGTTTCAACACCTTCTATTATTTCATCTTGATCTGCTAAAATTTCGCCGAGCCGTCGATATTCTTCTTCGGGCTGGTCTTTACTTAGTTCTGGATAAGCTCCGTAGATGTCCTGTTCGCTTAGGTCGTCTAAGACCATGGTTTTGCAATTCAACTCAGATTTTAATATTTTAGTAGTTTGTAGTGCTCGGATCTTAGGGCTAGTGAAAATAATTTCAATATTGCTGTTGGATAATTTTTTGGCTATTACGCCGGCCTCTTTAATGCCTTTTTTAGTAAGATTATCATCATAGTCTTCATCATATCTTTCTTTCACGTCCGAAGTACTCTCACCATGTCTAATCAGATAAATTTTCATAATAGTCAAATTTGTGGTAATTTACTATTTACTTTGCCTTATTAAACTTATTAAAGCGGTGATATATGAGTTGACTATACAATATATTATCATTTATTGACATAAATACATAAATAGTCTACAGTTTGAAAAGCCCAAATTGAGTAATGATCTTTAACAACCAAAAACCCAGGGTTAAAATAAAAAGGCAAGGAGTAATTCTCATGGACCAGAAGATATGGACAGTAACAAACGAACGACAGGGTGCTAGCCCACTACTTGGTTTTATTCCACTCTTTTCTTCGATGGCAAGGGATATCGTAAGATATCTTTCAGAAGAGTTTGAACTCGAGTTCCTCGTTGAGTTCTCAAGTGGTCACGTCCGAATGGCGACCGTAGTTTCAGAGTGGGAAAAAGCAGGTACTCTCACAGTACATCAGCTAAGGTCGTCTGACTTTATAGACTGGATTGTCGACGGTCTTACAATTGAGATGAAAAATTTAAACCAACTCGGTACCACTCTTCGTTCCGCTGACTTTTCTGGACTCTCAGGCGAAGAACTTGCTGTTGAATTTACGAGGGCAATCGATGCCCTCAAAAAATTCATATTGTACAACAACTTCGTCAACACAGCCGATTTCTACCATGGAATACTTACAACTGCGATACTGGAACTACTGCGCACCTCAATACATCAAGGGGCTGCGATTACACCAGAGGTAGCATACTCTTCTCTCACTACTCCAGAGAAATTGGTGTGGATACAAGAAGAAGATATGGAATTGCTGGAAATCCTCGCACTTGTGCAGGCCGACCCCGAACTGGTATCCGTTGTTCGTTCTGATCCTTCTGGGGAGTCTCTTCAGAGATTCAACCATGATGTCCGGTTGGCGCTCAAGAGACACGCACAGAGGTACTTCTGGATTCGGTACGAGCAGGAAGGCGAAACGCTCACGTTTTTACATTTCCACAGTAAGCTTGTCCAAATGTTGGACGAAAAGATCAACGCAACAAAGGCGTTACTGGAAGCATGTGCAAGAAGAACACGCGTCAAGGTTCAATATGACTCAGCTAGATCTTCAGTAACGCTTGATAATGAAGCTGAACATCTACTTGCAGTGGCGCGTAGGCTTGTCTACTGGAAGCTTCATCTCAGAGAGGTTAAAATACGCTTCTACTGTTGCGCGGACAATCTCATGCACGAGATAGCACGACGTCTTGGTCTTAATCACCAACAAGTAAGGCATCTTACAGAAGCTGAGTTGACTGGTGCATTGTGCAGTAGCATACAACTCAAAGCTTCGGCCCTTGAACGGCGTGTTGCGTATTGTGTATTCCACTTCACTGCCGAACAGACTCTCTTGTTTGAGGGTCAACGAGCACGCGATGAATTTAGTGTAGTTCAAGAGGAAGCAATTGTTGCTTCAATCAATGAAGTCAGTGGGACTTGCGCGCATCCGGGAGTAGTAGAAGGTTCAGTGATGCAAGTACTAAAGGCAGAGGATGGTGACAATTTTCGTCGCGGTAACATTCTCGTGGCCTACATGACTGATATCAGTGTAGTCCCTGCCATGAGAAGGGCAAGTGCTATCGTAACAGATGTTGGTGGGGTAACCTGCCATGCATCGATAATTGCTCGCGAGTTTGGCATTCCCTGCGTCATAGGAACGAGAATTGCAACGAAAGTACTACGTAACGGCTACACAGTCAAGGTTAATGCTGATGCAGGCCTGGTTACAATTTTGTCCAGGGAAGACGAACAGGCGGAGATGGCACAAGCTGGCTTAGTAGAAGACACTAAGCAACAGCTAACTCTGAATTTTGAGATCCCAGCGACTCGAACCATCCCGGCATCATCTGAGATCGTCCGGGATATTACTCATCTCACATTAAGTGATGTGCGCATAGCTGGTGGGAAAGGTGCTTCGCTTGGTGAGATGGTACGGTTCGACCTACCAGTACCACCAGGGTACGTGATCCTGACATCTGCCTTCGAAGAATTCGTCTTCGGCTCTGCGCTCGGGTTGCAAATCAATGAACTCCTGCGTGGAGTCTGTGACCAACAATCTCTGCGGAGGAATTCACGTGCAATCCAAGAGTTGATCATTCGTTCAGAAATACCACCCGGTATTGCAGAAAAAATTGTTGCTGCATTCGTGAGGCTGTCTTCTGCTCATGTAGCTGTGCGGAGCTCAGCTGCACTTGAGGATTCAGTCGATGCTTCTTGGGCTGGCCAGCTCGATAGCTTCCTCAATACAATCAGCGATGATTTGTTGCTGAATGTGAAGAAGTGTTGGGCATCAATTTTTTCGGATCGTGCAATTTCGTACCGTGCGCACATTGGGCTGAGCTCGGGAACTTTAGCAACAGCCGTCGTTATTCAGAGAATGCTCGAAAGTCGAATTTCTGGCACCGCATTTTCCGTGCACCCCGTTACCGGAAACGATCGTTCAGTATTTATTGAAAGCTGTGTTGGACTTGGCGAAACGCTAGTTCTTGGGAGATATACACCTACTTCCTATCTTGTCGAGAAGGATACGTTAAAAGTATCCAAGAGCCTTAGTCAACAAGAGACCGGTCTGAGACGCGCCAAGCACGGCAAAGGTAATGAGTTGTTCACGATACCTCAAGCTGACGGCGAAAAAAATAGTCTCACAGACGATGAAATCAGGGAAGTAGCTTTACTGGTCATTGACATTGAAGAGCAGTTTGGTTTTCTGGTAGATGTCGAATGGGCTTACGAAAAAAATAAGCTATACGTCTTGCAAAGTCGGCCCGTAACTGTTCTTGGCGAGAGGGACAAAGCCAGCTAACGCAGCCGGAAAGAGTTGTCTCTATTTCCGGTTCAGAAAATCAAACAAGCGATTATCCTGTAATGAAAGAGCAGTAGATGGGCTAAACCCAGAACCTTAATTTAATCTCAAAGTCGATGTGTCTTCATGAACATCGACTTTTTTTATGATAGCGTTTCTTTTCGCCATTGGTCGGGCTGGTAGGATTCTCCGCCAGAGGCGGATCCGCAATCAAAAAATATTATGGTGGCGGAGAACCCACTTTGATTTTTACGATTGGTCGGGGTAGCCGGACTCGAACCGGCGGCCTCATCGTCCCGAACGATGCGCGCTACCAACTGCGCTATACCCCGTTGTAACGCTGAATGGCTCACCACCACCTTAATGTTCCCAGGGGGGTGGTTGCTGGCGTTTAGCATTTCTTAGCCTAACAATTTTTTGAAAAAAAATCAAGGCGTATATCGTTGGATGAGGGTTCGGTAGCGTTGGAATACCCGGCGTTCGTCAAAGCGTTTGACGCGTTGTTTTGCCCTGGCGCCGAGCCGCTGTCGTAGCGCGGCGTCGGTGATCAAACATTCGAGGCCGGCGCGCAGCTCACGTACCGAGTTACCGACTAACAGTCCGGCGTCGCCGACCACTTCAGGTACCGCGCCGGCGGCCAAAGCGACGATTGGCAAGCCGGCGGCCATGGCTTCGAGAAAAACGATGCCAAACCCTTCCTGGCGCGACGGCAGGCAGAAGACGTCCGCCTGGCGGTACCGTTGCCGCAGCTGCTGGTCGGTAATTTCTTTATGGAGCGAAAGGTATGGCTGGAGCCGCCACTGTTTTACGCGCTGCCGGATCAGCGGCCACTGCGGTCCGCCGCCGACGATGTCGAACGAAACGCGGTGGCGCCGCACCAGCGACCGGGCCGCGCGGAGCAGCAGCTCGATATTTTTGCGCGGGTACATTCGGGCAACCGTGAGGATACCCACGGTAGTGCGATGGGGCTTTGATGGCCGCGCCTGCCAATCGCGTAGTGCGATACATTCAGGAATGATCGTCACCTTGTCAGCCGGCAGGCCGTACTGACGGATGAGTTGTTGCTTGAGGTAGCGGCTCGTCGTAACCACGCGGTCGGCCAACTGGCAGTTCTGTCGTTCCCATTGAGCTTCCAGCAGGAGTTCCTTTTTGACGCTGCCTCGTTCGAATCGTGCTTCGTCGGCTCGCATGCCCTTAATAAAGACGAGGTAGGGGACGGAGCGGTCGCGCCGCACGGCCCAGCGGTAGCCGTCGGCGTCAAAACCAAAAACAAGGTCGCCGCGAACCAGCTGCGGCTGTTGAGCCAGCCGGGCGTTGAATCGGATTCGCCGCTGATGCGGATCGCTGGTTCGTTCGGCGCCAAGCAGCTGCACGCCAAAGCCGCGCCGCCGCAACCCGGCAATCAGGCTATTAATTGACCGCGCCGTGCCGCTGCCGCGCGTTACGTCGGTGTACCAGGAGTTTAGAATGGTGATGGTCAGTTTGGGCATAGGTGAGCTTGCATTGGTAGTCTAGCAGAGACTAGTTAAGAATGAAACTTGAAACATGAAACTTGAAACCTTGCTATGTTTTACGTTTCAAGTTTCAGGTTTCATGCATTTTGACCAGCTGTGCATTAAGCGGTACAATACAGGAGCCATTGCGTTACTTTTTCTCAATCTATGGCCAAAAATCCAGCAATTTCCCACCTCGCCATCATCATGGACGGTAACCGTCGCTGGGCGAAACGCCACGGGTTGCCGACGCTCGAGGGGCACCGACGCGGCTACGAGAAGATCAAGGCCTTGACGCGGTGGTGCATCGAGTGCAATATTCCGATCGTCACGCTCTACGCGTTCTCAACGGAAAACTGGAACCGCTCGAAGCAGGAGGTAACGTACCTGATGAGCTTGCTGCGGCTGGTGTTAGAGCACGACCTGACTGAACTCGATCGGCAAGGGGTGCGGCTGGTGGTCATCGGCCAACGGGAACGGCTCGCGCCCGACCTTCAGCGGCTCATCGAGAAGGCGGAAGCGACAACCCAACGGAACACCCGGCTCGTTTTTCAGCTCGCGATTTCCTACGGCGGCCGGGCGGAGATCGTGCAGGCGGTTCGCCGTCTCATCATGGAACGGATTAAGGCCGAGCAGGTTACTGAAGCGAGTGTCGGCAGCCATCTCTGGACTGCCGGTATTCCCGATCCTGACCTGCTGGTGCGGACTGCCGGCGAGCAGCGCCTTTCCAATTTTTTAACCTGGCAGTCAGTGTACGCGGAGATTTTGTTTATTAAAAAGTACTGGCCGGATTTTACTAAGCGCGATTTGACGGCGATGATTAGGGAGTTTGGCCAAAGGCAGCGGCGGTTTGGCAAGTAAGCTCTAAATTTTACGTTCCTCCCAATCTAATAATCTAAAATCTAAAAAGTAACATACGCTAAGGGTGAGGCGATTTTCCATTTTAGATTTTCCATTTTAGATTTCTATGTCCGACCTCTTCGATCAACAGTTAGCCAAAAACATCAGCAGTCAGGCGCCGCTAGCGGACCGGCTGCGGCCCCAGCGGCTGGAAGATTTCGTCGGCCAGCAGCAGCTGGTGGGCGCGGGAACGCTCCTGCGTCAGCTGATTGAAAAAGACGAGATTCCCTCGATGATTTTTTGGGGGCCGCCGGGCAGCGGCAAGAGCACGCTGGCGCGCATCATCGCCGCGATGACCAAGTCAACGTTCATCCAGTTTTCGGCGGTGACTTCAGGCGTCAAGGAGCTGCGTGAGGTGATCGCCGCCGCCGTTGACCGCCGGAAGTTTAACGGCCAGCGGACGATCCTTTTTATTGATGAGATTCACCGCTGGAACAAGGCCCAGCAGGACGGGCTCCTGCCCCACGTCGAGCAGGGCATCATTACGCTGATCGGCGCGACGACCGAGAACCCGAGCTTCGAGGTCGTCTCGGCGCTGCTATCGCGCTGCCGGGTATTCACCCTCGACCAGCTCCGTGAGCACGATCTCGAAGCGATTCTAGAGCGGGCGGTCCGCTCCGGCTTCCCCGGGCTGACGATAAAAATTGACGAGGTGACGATCCGCTTCCTCGCGGCGCTGGCCAACGGTGACGCCCGAACGGCGTTAAACGCGCTGGAATTGGCGGTAAACGCGCTCTCGGCCAAAGGCAAGACGGTAACCGTAGACCGCGAGGTGATTAAGAAATCACTGGCGAAATCCCACTTTCTCTACGATAAAACCGGCGAGCAGCACTACAACATCATCTCGGCCCTCCATAAGTCGGTGCGCGGCGGCGACGCCGACGCGGCGCTCTACTGGCTGGGGCGGATGCTGGAAGCCGGCGAAGACCCGCTCTACGTTGCCCGGCGTTTGGTGCGGATGGCGGTTGAAGACATCGGGCTCGCCGACACCCAGGCGCTGCCGTTGGCGGTCGCGGCCTACCAGGCCTGCCACTTTATCGGCATGCCGGAGTGTGACGTGATTTTAGGCGAGTGCGTCGTCTACCTCGCGCGGGCAAAAAAATCGGTCGAGGTCTACCGGGCCTACCAGCAGGTTAAGCGCGATGTGAAAGAGACCATGGACGAGCCGGTGCCGCTCCACCTGCGCAACGCGCCGACCGGGCTGATGCGGGAGCTCGGCTACGGCGAGGGCTACCAGTACTCGCCGGACTACGACTGGCAGGAAGACCAGGCGTACCTGCCGGAGTCGCTCAAGGGCAGGAAGTATCTTGAGAGAAGTAAGAAGTAAGAACACAGCCCGGATAAGTGAGTAAGTCAAGATAAGTGGGTAAGTGAAGTAAGGAAGTAAGTGGATAAGCTTGCTAGTTTAATTTATCTTGCTTACTTTAAATAAAAAAAACCGTAGCATTGAACTACGGGAAAGTGAACATTACCGAACGAAGCTGTTTCGTGCCATCGGCATTACCTCTTTACTTCCATCACTTGGAGGAAGCGCGGCCAGATGCCGGTCTGCTCGCAAATGAAGATGCGGATTTGCTGAGCGGTGAGCCGCTCGACTTGCCGGCTGATCTCGTCACGGAGTATCATCTCCGGAGTGGCCGTAAAAGTCACGCAGTACGCTTCGCAGGGGGTATCGCAGATTTCAACGTGGGCCGAGATGAAGCGCGTCGAGATTTTGGTATAGTGGGCCAGAATTCGTCTGAGCTGGGTGACGCGTTCCTCTTTGTCGATTGGGTAGGCTTCTGCGGGCCGGCAGAGTGTCACGCGGAATGTACGCAGGTCGGTTGCTGACGGGTGTGGCTGACGAACGGTCGTCTGGGCGGATGTCACGTTAGGCCTCCTTAAAAAAGGGCATTTTGACTACGTTAGACGTAATAGTATCCTTTATAGCAGGGTCTGTGGTTGCTGTCAACCCCACACGATGATAAGCTTAAAGCACTAAATTTTAAATTGATGTAGAGTTCAGAGCTTAGAATTTAGAGTTTTAATTTTGGTTTCTTAACCGGATATGAAGGCAGCTAAACGCCAAAAAACCATCGGCATCGTTATTTTCCGCCGCGAGGAAGATAAGATTTTTTATTTACTTCTCCACCACGGCGGGAGGTACTGGAACTTTCCCAAGGGCCGCCAGGAAGCGGGCGAAACCCAGCGTCAAACGGCGCTCCGGGAGCTGCGGGAGGAAACCGGCATTACCAAGCTGACCTTCATTCGCGGCTTTCGCGATGGTTACGACTACAGCTTCCGCGGTGAGATCTATCGTCAGCCGGGGATGGTTTACAAGCGGGCGATTTTTTTCCTCGGCCAAACTGACGAGCGCGCGGTGACCATCTCTGACGAGCACCGGGATTTCGGCTGGTTCGACTACCCGGCGGCCCGTCCCAAGATTACCTACCCGGCCGGCCACAAGCTCCTCGATCACGCCCATCGTTTCCTTTCCAAACGGTAAGTTTTGTGATATAATTACCGCGATACGAATCTACGAATACATGCGAATACTGCGAATAGTTAATAGCAAATCGCGAATTGCCTATCGCTTAACGTTCATTCGATGTGCCATTTGCGATTGGCGACTAGCGAATTGCAGAGGTCTATGGATATAAAAACATACTTCGAATTGGCAGTCAAAGAAGGGGCGTCTGACCTCCACCTCGTCGGCGGCAACAAGCCGACCTTGCGCGTCCAGGGCGTGCTCAAGGAAATCAGCGACCAGCCCCTCGACGCCGCCGAGCTCGAGCAGGCGATTTTTCGTCTGATGACGCCTGACGCGGTCGCGACCTACCAAAAATCCAAGGAGCTCGACTTTGCCCTCCAAATCGCCGACGCCCACTTCCGGGTCAACCTTCACCAGCAGGAAAACCAGATCGGCCTGGCGGCGCGGGTAGTGCCCGTCGCCGTGCCCTCGCCTAAGGAGGCGGGTTTTGACGAGACGCTCTACGAGTTGAGCCACTTGAACCAGGGCCTGGTGCTCGTGACCGGCCCGTCGGGCAGCGGCAAGTCAACGACACTGGCGGTGCTGATTGACCTGATCAACCAGGAGCGCAAAGCCCACATCATTACCATTGAAGACCCGATTGAGTTTCTGTTCCAGGAGCGGCAGAGCATCATCGAGCAGCGCGAGCTTGGCCGCGACACCAAATCGTTTCATGAGGCGCTCAAGCGGGCGCTGCGCCAGGACCCCAACGTCATTATGGTCGGCGAGATTCGCGACCTGGAGACGATGTCGGCAACGCTGACCGCGGCCGAGACCGGCCACCTCGTCCTCTCGACCGTGCACACCAACACCGCGGCCGAGACGGTCGAGCGCATCGTTGACATGTTTCCGGCCCACCAGCACCGCCAGGTCCAGCTCCAGCTGGCGTCCGTGCTGCGGGCGGTGGTCTGTCAGCAGCTGTTGCCCAGCCAGCCGGGCGGCACCGTCGTGGCCCGGGAGATTTTAATCAACACACCGGCGATTGCGAACCTGATTCGCGAGGGCAAGGTCGCCCACATGACCTCGGCAATGCAGACGAGCGGCGAGGTAGGCATGGTAACTATGGGCATGACGCTCAAGCGGCTGTACGACCAGGGGCTGATCAGCAAGCAGACCTACGAGAACCGCCAGAGCGACGGGGAGACGCTAAGCACGTATTATTAATTAGTCTGTAGTCGGTAGTCAGTAGTAGTCAGTAGAATCTTACCTTTGACTTTTTATCAAAAATCTACAGACTACCGACTACTTACTACTGACTTCTACGCATTGCTTCGCTATGACTGACGAACGCTGGCAGGACATCCTCGGCCATATTAAAGATAAATTTGAAGTCCTCGACCACCGGACCGAGGCGCTGGCAGCCGAGGAAGGCCCTGGGTCAATTGAGGTAATTGAGTTCAACGGCCCGCTCGGCCGGATGAAGCTCAACCGAACCACTAAGCCGCGGGTGTTGGGTAAAAAAATAATCGGCTCAAAGCGGATCGGCAGCGATACGACCGTCGAGTACCTCTACTCGGACACGGAGAAATCCCACCAGTTCGGCGCCTACCGCTGGAACGAGGACGAGCAAACCTGGGTCGAGATGGCCAAGGATAGGGACACGATGATCTTTTGACGAAATTTTTAATTTTTAGTTTCTAATTTTTAATCAAGGCCCAATGTTTCAATGACTCATTGAAAATTTATTGTAAATTTTAAACTTAAAATTGAAAATTATTCTTATGCTCACCAAAAAACCAAAACGAAACGAGTCAGAAATACTCATCTACGGCATCCTGGGCGCGGTCGCGGAAATCGGCTATGTGTTTCTGGTTGCAACCCTGCTGACGTTTCTCGAGCAGGTTGTCCCGCACCCGCCGGCGCCGCCGTTTGGCATCGCCATGTTCTTGCTGATTTTCGTTTTCAGCGCCGCCATTTCCGCGATACTCGTGTTCGGCTACCCCGCGTACCTGGGGTTGCGCGGGCGCGTCGCCGAGGCGTTCATGACGGTCGGCGTCAGCATCGCGACGTTTGTCGTTGCCGGCCTCTTTTTCCTCTTACTCATCCCCCTGCTGTAGGGAGTCGTTGACGGGTACTACGCATGGCACAGAAACGCTTTATTATTGGCCTGGGAATCGCGGCGGTTGTGCTCGCCGGCGCGGTTGTATTTTTTTATTACCAGCCGAACGCCGGCCGTTTCACTGAAAATCGCGGTGGCGCGAACCAGCCGTTGCCCAGCAACCCGGAGCTGGAGCGGCAGTACGAGCAGCAGCTCGCCGCGATTCTGAAACCGTTCTGGGCGGGCAACAATCCGACCGGCATCAAGAGCAAGATTTTAGAACTGCACGCGCCAGGCAAGTACCTAGATCTCCACCTGAGTATCGTGCTGGCGTTTGATCTGATTGAACAGGGACAACAGGCGGCTGACCAGGCGACGATCGAACAGGGTTTGGAAAAGTTGAATCAGCTCAAGGCCGGCTACCGTTGGCTGGAGTAAGCCGCGATGACCCGTTTTACGTTCCCTGAACAACCCTTGCCGCTCGAGCTGCCGCCCCGTGGGCCGTTGCCGAGCCGGCGGCGGCGCGGGGGGTTCTGGCGAGCCTGCGGCTGCCTCGGCCTCATCTTTTTTCTGCTGCTGCCGCTCATCATCGGGCTGGCGGTCGTTGCCAAAACCGGTATCGTGAGCATCCCCGTCTTCTCGCCGATTTTCTACGCCCCGCCGCAACCGTCACGAGTCGTAACCGTCGACCAGGATGCGATGGAAGGAATTAGGAATGGAGTGGCGGTTAACCTGGTCGAAGGCATCGCCCGGCTGACCCTCACCGAAGCTGATCTGACGTACCTCGTCCGCCAGCTGGTGAGCAGCGGCAGCGATCCGCTGTTCAGTCCGACGGTCCAGGCGGTCATCAACCCCGGCGGCATTGAGCTCTCCGGCCTGCTGCTGCGGCCAGTCAGGGCTAACCTGGCGATTATCCTCGTGCCCGCCGTCGCTGACGGGACACTGGATTTTAACCTCAAAACGGTGACGCTCGGCGCCCTGTCACTGCCGCCATCGTTCGCCGAAATGCTGGTTGGTAAGACGCTCCGGGCGAGCCTGACGCCGGTGAGTACCGGCTTGCAGCCGCTCGGCACGCTAGAGGCGGTGACGCTTAAGGAAGGAACGATTGTTATTGAGGGATCGCTTAAAGCTGATACTAAGGAGTAGGGAAATCAAAAATCAAAGAGCAAAAATCAAAGTTTTGGTGTCCCACTTCGCGGGGCTAGTGAATTAATTGTTCCGCCGGTCATTCGACCCCGAGGAGTTTCAGACCACGAACGAGAGGCGGAACACCATAGTTTTACATTTTGATTTTTGATTTTTGATTTTATTTAAGCTCTACGACGTATGATTCTTCTCAATCGCGTCCTCGTCTGGCTAAGTGCCGCCGCCGTATTGGTGACGCTGGAGTTTTTGCTGCGCGCCGATACGCTCTACCAGCTCTTGATTGCCGCCGCCGTCTTGAATGCCATCGTGGCCGCAACCATCTGGCAGTTCACCGGCCGACGGTTGCGCAAGGCCGCATTCTGGAATTTTATCATCACCCCGTTTTTTGTCGTCAACAGCGGCCTCGCCTTCTTGGTTTTTTTGGAGGGAGAATCAACCCGGCAGCTGGTAACGATCATCGTCACCGTTGCCGTTTGGATTTTTCTCAAGGTGACGTTCCTCTACTTCTTTTTCCGCCCGAAGTATGAGGCCCACACCCTGGAAAATATTTCCAGCTACCTCAACCTCATTACCGTCTTTTTGTTCTGCACCAGCGTGTTTAACCTCATCATCCTGCTGCGGGTTCCGGCCTGGCTGGGCGCCATCGGCAGCATGGTGCTGGTCGGGTTACTAAGCTACCAGCTGTTTTGGATCGATAACCTCGCGTTCCGGACCCAGTGGCGAACCGTCGCGGTGATTACGCTGGTGACCGGTGAGCTCTTTTTGGCCGTCAGCTTTTTACCAACCAGCGTCTACGTTAACGCGCTGCTGATGACGCTGGGGTACTACACGATGACCGGCCTCGCGCGGAACTGGCTGCTCAACATTCGGGAGCGCCGGGTGATAGCCCGGTACCTCTTGATTAGTTGCTCAATCTTGGTCATAATGCTACTGACGGCAAAGTGGATTTAGCTCTAGGGCTTTGAACAGTGAACGGCTGACCACGGCAGTTCCTTGCTCAAAGTTCTCCGTTTAATGCAGGGAAAGGTTCTCATCAATGGTGTTCAAATTTTTTAATCATAAGAATCAGACAAGACGAATTATATCCGAGGTGGTCATCCTCTCGGTGGTTTTTGGTTTTGCCGCCGGCATCGTCGGCCAGCTGGTCGCTGACGTCTACCTCGACCCCTGGCGCTTGTACAACGTCGAGCGCCCCGACGCGGACACGCAGCCAGTCGTGCCCGAGCTGCGCTGGACGAAACGTTTCTTGGGGATTGAGCAAGATTTCCAGGTAGAGCAGGCGCTGCGACAAAACAGCTCGACGGTGGTTGGCCTCTACCGGCTGAAGCGGGGCGCTGATGTGCTGACCAAGCTCTACCAACCCTCCGAGCTGCTCGGTAACGGAATGCTGCTCACCAGCGACGGCTGGATTGTAACCCACCAGGCGGCGCTCGGCAACCTCAAGGCCGAGCAGCTGGCCGTGGTTTACCGCAACCAGGCGTTTGGCGTTCTATCGGCGGTGACCGACAAGATGACCGGCGTGGTTTTCATAAAGATTGCCCAGAACAACCTGCCGGTGATCATCCTGGGGGACTCTGACGAGAACATGACCGGCCAGCTGGCGGTGACGCGTAACGCGCTGGGCGAAGCGGCCGTGCCGTTGATTCAGAAGCCTGATTTTCAGCTGATTACCGCCAGCGCCGATTTTGTTCGTTCGTCCGAAGCCTACGCCGACCGCGTGCTGCTGGACGGCGACCTGCTGGCGTCGTACGTCGGCGCGCCGCTGCTCAATCTTGCCGGCGAGGTTACCGGCGTCATTAACGCCGTTGATCGCGAGCAGCAGCGGGCCACGGCCGTGCCGCTTAACCAGTTCCGCGGCATCATGCTCAACCTGCTCAAAAACCAGGCGATCCAACGAATCTACCTCGGTGTCGAGTACCTCGATTTCTCGCAGGCGCCCGGGCTCGACCAGGCCATCACCCGCGGCCTCCAGCAAGGAGCGTTGGTCTACCGGACGCCGCTCCGTCAGAGCCCGGCAGCCGACGCGGGAATCAAGGCTAACGACATTATTGTCAGCGTTGACGGCCAGGCGGTTGACGTCAGTAACGACCTGACCAAGCTCATCCAGCAGTACCAGCCCGGAGACGTGGCCACAATCACGCTGCTGCGCGACGGTACCCAGCTCGAGGTTGAGGTTACCCTCGCGCTGCTGCCGGAATAAGACACCCCCCATCTTTCGGTGTTGTTTAAGTAATGCAGAAAGGTGGGGGGGAGCTGTTAAAAAAAGAGCACCCGTTTCGCTGGGTGCATTTTTTGTGCAAAGAGATGGGTAGCGGTGGTTACCGCGTGAGGTACTGGTCCGGCCCGGGGCCGATGCCGATTTGGTCAATGGTAACGCGCTGGGGCAGCCTTTCATTGAGGAGCTGCTCGATTTTAGCGACGTAACCTTTCACTTCCTTGGGAAGGTCTCTCCAGCGGCGGACCTTGGAGATGTCTTGCTCCCAGCCCGGCAGGGTCAGGTACTCGGGTTCGAGTCCTGAATCGTTGAGCTGGTGGTAGTCAGCGGGCACTTGATAGAACCGTTCCCCGTTGAGGCAGTAACGGAAGCAGATCTTGATTTCGTCTAGACCAGAGAGTACGTCGAGTTTCAGCAGCCTAACGGTCTGCACCAGGTTCCACCAGCAGGCGCTGCGGGCGATGACCGCGTCGAACCAGCCGACATCGCGCGGCCGGCCGGTACTGGCGCCGAACTCATTGCCGCGCTGGTGAATGGAGGCGGCGATTTCCGGCTCGGTAATCCTGGTTGGCAGCGGGCCGCTGCCGACGCGGGTGGTGTAGCCCTTGGCAACGCCGATGGACGTATCAATGAGGGTAGGGCCAATACCCAGACCGGTGCAAGCACCGCCGGCGAGGGTGTGCGAGGAAGTCACGTTGGGCCAGCTGCCGAAGTTAACGTCGAGCATTGCCCCCTGGGCGCCCTCGAGCAGTACTCGTCCTGACAACATCACGGTTCGCCGAATCAGGTCAGAGACGTCTCGGACGCCCCGCCAAGACGTGATTAGATGAGCTGCATTTTGGTAGGCGGCTTCGATCGCCGCGAAATTGAAACCAACCTTCCCGTTGGCGCTGGCGAACACGGTATAGTCGAAGTCAGCTTCGGTTCGTAGCTTTCGTTCAATGAGTCGCTGGTTGGCCCGAAGTTCCATGCCGGTTAAATCGGCAAAGATTTGCCGCCACTGGGTGCTGGTAATTCCCATGGCGCGAAACAGCCTGGTGGCTTCTTCCAGCCGCTGCTCCAGCAGTGTGCACAACTGTTTCGGGTGCAGGAGATCGGCCACCTTGAGTGCGGTTCGGTTAGCGACGCCGGCGTAGGCCGGGCCGATGCCGCGGGCCGTGGTACCGATCGGCTTGCCGTTGCGCGAGCGGATCAGCTCCTGGGCCATATCCATTACCCGTTCGATGACGGTTACCAGCGCGGTGCGCGGATCAACCGACAGCGTACGGCGTACCTCTCCGTAGCCAAAGCTTGACACATAGTCCACCTCGTTGACGAGCGCGAGCGGATCAACGACCACGCCGGCGCCGATCGCAATTGCCTTTCGTCGCGCGACCGCCGATGGCAGCAGGTGGAGCACCATGGGGATCTGCTGGCCGCCGTTGAAAATGTCGGCCACCATCACCGTGTGACCGGCGTTATTGCCGCCGCCGTGTCGAACAATCAGATCAGCCTCTTGGCTCTCTTGGTCAATTACCTTGCCCTTACCTTCATCGCCCCACTGGATTCCGCTTACAACGATTACCGTTCCTTTCTTTTTTTCCGCTTTCATCGTAGCCATGGTTCATCTCCTTCCGGCTGAATTGTCAAAGGTCGGTTTCGACCCTCCATTTTACCGCGTTTAGCTTACGGCATTTTTTAGGCAAAGTCAAAGCGTTGAGAGCTTTTAGCCGTTAGCTTTATTTAGGAGTTAGGAATCAGCTTTTTAGCTTCCGAGTTGCCGAGCCCGCCATTTCCTAAAAAGCTACAAGCTAAGAAGCTGCTTCCTAAAAATCTAACCGCTATCAACTAAAAGCTCAATTTTATCGTTATCTGGGCCTATCTTGCGACTGACTTCGGGTTAGGTGAGTAGAGTCTATTTTTAATTTTCCACTTATCCACATACTGGCCAAGGCCTTTTTTATTGAGCTTGTTTCTGACCGTGGTTCTGCCCTGCGACCATTCGAGCAGGCTCTCGAAGTTGACCTTGTAGCGGCCCTGGACAACGACGTACTTGACCTCCTGATTTTTAATTGCCCGGCGGATGGTCTTTGGATCAACGCCAAAGAGCCTCGATGCTTCAGAAATTGATACTCGAATGATGTCCATCTTATTTTTAATTATTACTTAAATTTGTCTACGTTATTCTAGACAAAATATCCTAATACTAATCATATATCTTTTTTAAATAATGCGCAAGGTTGATTCATTTTGGCTTAAATACTCGTTTGTTACCCTAGTATTGACTTTATCGTATGAATTAATTATAATTCCTCTATTCGTTTAAGGACTGTAACAGTAATCGCGATTTTCCGTCTAATATAATGAAAGCGTCAAAGCTACAAGAAAAGCTCCTATTACTAAAACTGAAACAGCGAGACCCGGACGCCTTTGCTAAAGTATACGACCTGTACGTTGACCCGATCTACCGGTTTATTTATTTTAAGGTGCCGCGCCGCCAGGATGCCGAAGATTTAACCTCCGAGGCGTTCCTGAAAGTTTGGCAGTACCTGACTGAAACCGAGGAGACGATTCGAAACCTGCGGGCGCTCATCTACCGCTGCGCCCAAAATCTCGTGGTTGACTTCTACCGAAGTAAAACCCGTGGAGAGCTGATGGAAGAAGAAGGACAGCTGGCCAAAGTCGAAGACGCGCGCCAGCAAAATTTTTTAGCCCAGCTCGAAGCCAGAACGGCAGTGGAAAGCCTCGAACCGATCCTGCGACGGATCAAAGATGAGTACCGCGAGGTGCTGTTGCTCCGATACCTTGAAGAGCTCTCGATCGGTGAGATCGCCGATATTTTAGAAAAATCGAAGGGATCAGTCAGAGTGCTGATCCACCGTGCCCTCAAAGTGGTGCGCGAGCTAAGCACGAGCAATGAGAGACCAGCAGATCATCAATAAAATTAAAGCCTTAAAAATGATTACCCCCCGTTCAACGTGGGTTGCGTTGAATCGGGATTTTTTGTTACGCCAGATCGCGGCTGACCAGCCGGCCGAGCCGGTGCGCCTGGGCGCCCGGGCGTTGCTTCGAGCGACCGTCGGTTTGTTCAGCCGGCAGGTGTTCCAGCCGGCGGTGGTGATGCTGCTTTTGGTTGGCGTGTCGCTCGGCGGCAGCCTGGTGGCCAGCGCCGCGTTCTACAGCCTGCCGGGTGATTCGCTCTATGGCGTCAAGATCGCGCTGGAAAAAACCCAGCTGGCGGTGACGCCGAGCGATGAGCGCAAGGCCGAGCTCAAGGTGACGTTCGCCCAGAATCGGGTCAAGGAGTTTAACAAAATTGTCGCCCAGACCGGCGTGACCCCGGCGGTGAAGCAGGAACGGATGAACCAGGTGGTGAGTGAGTTTCAAAAAAATGTGGTCGCGGTCGAGGGGCATATTAATAAGATTGCCGAGAACACCGATCCGCTCGATGAGCAGGCTAAAGCGCATACCCTGCGGATTGCTCTAAGCTTGAGTTCTGAAACCCAGGAGCTGGCTAAGTCGCTCGGCGAGAAGACCAGCGGCCTGTCTGAAGCGGAGAAAGTCGGTGTTGAGGCGATGGTCGCCCAAGCCGTCGAATCGGCCCAGCAGACGAGCCTGTCGGCCCAAGAGTTGGTTGAGGGGTCGCGGGCCGGGACCGAGGCGTCAACGAGCACCGAAGCCATTACCGATCCGGAAGTAACCGAAGGCGAGGGCAGCCAGCCGCTCGGCGAGGCCGAGACGTCAACGGCCGAGTTCAGCGCGCCGCTGATTACCGACGTGAGCGCTGATGCTGATCAGCCTGATGCCGCCGCCGGCGAGGCCAATTAATCTTTGTTAAAAACTTCCCGGCCGCTTCAGGCGACCGAGGGTTTAAATAAGTTCATTCAAACGCTGTCAGAGTAATTAGGATCTACGCCACCGTTGGGCAAAAGGTAAAAGTCGATCTCATCATTGAGGACTTTTTGAACCAGCGGGACACTGGCGGAGATGCGCACGCGCCGGCGAATATTCGCCGCCTAACTGACGGCATTTGGCTGAACGTTAAGAAAGGAAAAATTTAATGAGTCCACTTAAAAAGTTAGTAACCTACACCACGGTGGTCACCACCATCATTTGGTCGGTCGGGTTGCTGGCGACGCCGATGGCGCTGTTTGCCGCCTCGTCGGGTGACTTGATCAAGCTCCAGTGCGCTGCTGGCGCCGACGTCAACGACGCCTGCAAAGCGGTTTACTACCTCGGCGCCGACGGCAAGCGATACGTGTTCCCGAACGAGAAGACCTACAAGACCTGGTACAGCGACTTCTCGGGCGTGATGATCGTTTCCAGCACCGAGATGAGCTCCTACACCATCGGCGGCAAC
>MHIL01000020.1:42114-53986 GCA_001817495.1 Candidatus Buchananbacteria bacterium RIFCSPHIGHO2_02_FULL_56_16 | reverse complement strand
ACCGGCCGGGTGTCAAGTTGGTGAAAATCACCACCGATCCGAAAGTCTACGCCGTCGCCGACAACGGCACGCTGCGCTGGGTAACCACCGCCGCGATCGCCGAATCACTGTACGGCACCGGCTGGGCTTCAATGGTTGAAGACGTATCTGATGCCTTCTTCGTCAACTACACGGTTGGCAGCGACATCGCCGCCGCTGCTGATTACGACAAGGCAGCGGAAACATCTGACGCCACGACCATCAATGAAGACAAGAATTTGAGTACCAGCAGCACGCCTTCAGGCACGACCTTGAGCGTGGCGCTGGCCTCTGACACCCCGGCGACCGGTTTGATCGTTGGTAATTCAATCCACAACCTGTTCACCAAGGTCAACTTTACCGCTTCGGCCGACGGTGACATCGTCATTGATCAGATTAAGGTCCGGCGCGGCAGCACGGTCGCGGCCGACGGCGCGTTTGCCGGTATTGTCATCCTCGATGGCACCACCATGCTGCGCACCGAAGACGCGAAGACCCTGAACGCGGATCACCAGGCGACCTTCAATAAGGACCTCACCATTCCGGCCGGTACGACCAAGTCGTTCTACCTGGCCGGTAACATGGCTTCGTCACTGGCCAGCTACGCCGGCCAGATCCCGTCGCTGGATCTCTACGCCGTTACCCTGTCGGGCGGCGCCACGGTTAGTGGCACCCTGCCGATTGTCGGTAACTACCAGCAGCTCGACGGTACCATTACCGTCGGTACGCTGACCCTGGCGAACGGCGGCAACAACCCGACAGCTTCAACCCAGAAGATCGGGGTAACGAACTACCTGGTTTCCGGCGTCAAGCTCACCGCTAACGGCACCGAAGACTTTAAGGTGACCAAGATAGGCTTTGACCAGGGCGGTTCAGCCGGTATTGGCGACGTTGCCAACGTTGACCTCTTGGTTGACGACGCGGTTGTCGCGACTATCGCCGCGCCGAGCAGCGCGAACAAGGTCATCTTTGATTTGAGCGCCGCTCCGATCACCATTGCCAAGGGCAAGACCAAGCAGTTCGACCTGCAGCTCGACATCGTTGACGGTTCAGCCCGAACGATCCGCTTCGACGTTGAAGACGAAACTGACATCGAAGCCCAGGGCCAGACCTACGGCGCCAAGGTGAAGATCGCCGCCGGCACCGGCGCGACCGCTGACGCGACTCCGTTCTGGACCGCAGTCATCACCACCATCAGCGAGGGAACGCTGCGCATCGGCGGCGCGACCCTGACCGCGGCTAACGTGGCTAACGACTCCGACCAGGTCGTCCTGGGTAAGTTCGAGTTCGAGGCCAAGGGTGAGCCGGTTGTCATCAGCTCACTGCCAATCGTGGTGAAACTCACCACCTCGACCAACAGCACGTTGACTGCGCCGGCCACGTCAGACGTTGACAACATTACGGTCTACGATTCGAACGGCGTTATTGTCGCCGGCCCGGTAACCCCGGCCGTCGTGGCTGAAACCGCGGGCGATGACGATACGATCACCGATTTTAGCGCTACTTCAACCGATACCATTACGGTTCCGGTTGGTACTAACGTCTACACGATTAAGGGCGACTTAAGCTCTAACCTGGCCACCAACGACACCTTGGTAACCCGGATTACCCCGAACCGATTGACGGCCAAGGGTGACACCACGGGTATCACCGTAACCCCAACTCCGACCACTGGTGAGCAGACTTCTGCCACCATGACGGTTAAGGCGGCCTCACTGGCGATCTCCAACTCGACCACGCCGGTTGCTTCAACCGTGGTCGCGGGCAGCAAGGCCGTGACGTTCGCCAACATCACCCTTGATGCGGCTGACAGCGGTGAGGACATCAAGATAACGGCCGTTAAGGTTGCCATTCACACCACCACCGCGAACCCGTCACAGACCTCCAACTGGAGCATCTTTGACGGCACGACGGAACTAGCCACCAGCAACGATCCGGACAGCGATACGGCGGCTAAGACGACTGCTGGTAACGAAGCAACGTCAACCTTTACCTTCAGCACGCCGCTGGTGCTCACCAAGGGTACCTCAAAGACCCTGACCGTTAAGGGTGATATCGCCACGGCGGCGACGACCGGTACGGTTTCCGCCGGCGTGACCGACGCCTCGACCAGCGTAACCGCCAAGGGCAATACCAGCGCGGTTGATGCCTCAATCACCATGAGCGCGTCAGACGGTCAGAACATGACCCTCTCCGGCAGCGGTACGCTGACCCTTAACCAGCACAGCAGTACGCCGAGCGCGGCGCTGATTCCGGGCAACACGACCGACGTAACGGTCGCGGTGCTCAACGCCTTTGCCAGTTACGAGGACGTCCAGATCGAAAAGATCTACCTGACGGCCAACCAGGTCAACTCCGGCGGCTGGGATCAGGTCAAGAAGCTCTACGTCTACAACGGCAGCACCCTGCTCAAAGAGGTAACTCCGACGTCATCTGACGGCGCGAACCGGACAACCCTGCTCGACTTTGGCCTGAGTCCAATCGTCATCCCCAAAGACGGCTCGATGATCCTGACCTTCAAGGTAGATACCCCGAACGTTGATTACGAAACGAGCACGAACGCCAACTCGTTCCAGGGCTTCCAGCTCAAGGTGACCGCGGTGGGTGACATCGTGGCCAAGGGCGCCGATTCCGGCACCGAGCTCGCGGCCGGTAACAAGACCGTGAATACGGCCAACGGCAACAACATGTACCTGGTGCGCAACCGGCCGACGATCACGACCGACGACCAGTTGAGCGACGGCATCAAGTCTAAGACGCTGACCGGCGGGATAACCAGCGGCGCGGCGCTCTACCGGTTCAAGGTTACGGCTGACAGCGCCGGTGACATCGGGCTGTTCCGGGTCTCGTTCCTGGTTACCACCAGCACGGCGACCGTCACCAACATGCAGCTCTACACCGGCGGTGTGCTCGTTGGAACGGCAACCACCTCAAACACGGCGGCGATTACCGCCAACTTGAGCAGCGGCGCGACCATCCAGGACTTCTTCCTGACGATCAACGGCGGTCAGCCGAGCGGTGTTGGCTTCACCAACATGTTGCCGCCGATTGAGTCGGTGATTACCGCCGGCGCTTCTCGAACCTACGAGGTCCGGGGCGACATCAACTGTCTGGCGGTGAACTGCAGCGGCAGCGGCCACTCCGGTTCCGTCAACGTCCAGCTCTTGGGCGACGGAGCAGCGGTTGGTACCGCACCGGCCGTTGCGACGTCAACGCTAGCCGCGGTCACTCGTGAGACCCTCCTCTACGAGCGCAGCTTCCTCTGGACCGACATGTGGCGAACGCGCAAAGATCAGTTCGCCTCTTCGACCGCGTCCAACACCGAGCAGTGGCTCAACGCGTATCTGGTTAAGGACAGCGCGGGTAACAACCTCGCTTCCACCTCGACCAGCGCGACCTACAGCCGCTAGTCTCATTCGAGCGTGTAGAGACGAGGCATACCTCGTCTCTACCGGCCAACCTACAAAGCCCCTGCCGTACGCAGGGGTTTTTAGGTTAATGCGATACGAATGATACGAATTACATGCGAATGCTACGAATGCGGGTTGCCTTCCATGTACGTTCACCCTTGTTTCGAAGGGGGAACACTCCACCTTTCTGTACTGCTTATGTAATACAGAAAGGTGGGGGAAGGGGGTCTAAAATAATCTGCAAGGCATACCGCAACCCTTGGGTAGATTGGAGCCTCTGCTCCAATCGAGACGAGAGCAGAGGCTCTCGTCTACCCGCATTATTTAATGGCGCTCTTTAATGCATTCACGGGGTATGGTAAAATAATAGCAGCTTACTATGAATCATTTCTTCATTCAGTACCGAACGCAGTGTGCACTCGGGGCAATCGTCGGCCTGGCCGCTTTTTTAATGCTGTTTCGTCTCGGCTTCGCCGACATCCAAATCGACGATGCCATGTACTCGCTGCGGGCGCTCGGCTACCTAGACTTTGTGGATTCTAACCTCCAGACCACGCCGGTTGACTGGTTCGATGAGATTCCATGGTGGTCGCGGCTGTCGTTCCACGACGCGCCGCCGCTGGTGTTCTTGATTCAGTACGTCTTTTTTAAGTTCTTGGGTACGTCGGTCGTCGTCGCCCGGCTGCCGTTCGCGCTCGCCGGCATCGGCTCGGTGCTGCTCGTCTACCTGATCGGCAAACGGCTCTACGGCGTCGAAGCCGGGCTCCTCGCCAGCTTTTTGCTCGCGGTTTCGACCTACCATACCTGGGGCAGCCGCGTCGGTTACCTCGAGCCAATCGCGCTGTGCTTCATTCTCCTGACGATTTTGTGGTTTCTAAAAGGACTGGAACGACCAACGTATTTTATCTGGTTTGGCGTGAGCGCCGGGTTGATGCTGCTCACCAAGTACACGACGATTTTTTTGCTGCCGGTAATCTTTTTGTACCTGCTGTGGACAAGAAGGGACGTTTTGACCAGTCGTCACTTTATTACCGGTTTGGTGATCGCGGTCGCGCTGTTCTCGCCGGTACTATTTTACAATGTAATGATGTTCAAGACACGCGGCCACTTTGATCTCCAGCTCGCGACGCTGCTGCACCAGAACGTGTCCGAAGACTGGCCCCGGGTGGGGAGCAGCGAACCGTACCAGCTTGGCCAGCTGCGCGCCGTGGTCCAAGACTCGGCTGCCTACTACTCGCTGCCGTTTCGGATTTTACTGCTCATAAGCTTGGTGTACGTTGTTGGTCGGTTTTTTTGGCTGTGGAAAAAGGGCCAGCCCGGACAACACCTGCTGCTCCTGCTCGTGCTTCTGCTGCTCATCGTTGAGCTAAGCTTTATCGGTTCGGCGCCGCGGTTTCTGATCTTGCTGCCGCCGTTTTACGCGCTGACTTTGACGGTCTTGCTGCTCGACTCGTACCATTACCTGGCCGCGGTTAACCGGCAAAAGACGCTGACGGTTACGTTGGTCGCTTCGCTGCTCCTGGCGGCTCTGGCTGGCGTCGAGCTTTTCTTTAACATCAACACCAACCACCGAGTTCGGCCGATTGGTGAATCCGGCAGCCACTACGCGCCGCTACGCTGGACGAGCCAAAACCTGTTCAACCAGCTGGAAGCCTACTTGATCGCCGAGGCCGGCTTGGCGGACGCGCCGTTTCCAGCGATTGGCGGTAAGGCGGATTTCAAGCTCGTGCTCGGCGAGGCGGGACGAAACGATAACATCTTTATCTACGACCCGAACCTGCGCTGGTTTTCGAGCCTCTGGTACTTTCGGCGCTGGGCAATCTACCACCAGAAGGTGTTCGGCTCGGCCGACGACATCGCGCGGGTCATCGGCCGGGTCAACTGGGTTGATTTTTTCAAAAATCAAGTCGGCGCCAAAAATTTGTACTTCATCTGGGGCCGCAGCCCGGCGGTGCTGGACCCGGGGGTGAGCACTGCCGACACGCAAGAAACGGCGCGGCAGTTCGCCCAGCTATTTGCCGAGCAGAGCCAAGAGTCAAAAAACATCACCGGCGATGACGGTACCGTCGCCTTTACTATTTACAAAATTTCCTTGAACGAGTAAGGTAGGTAGGTTGGGAGTTTCAAGGTTACTTGGACCATACTACATAATTTTAGGACTACTACGGGGTATGAACCATCTCAAAACCGTCAATATCGTCATCATTGCCGCTGTCTTAGCGTTAGCCGGTTTCACCGTTTACTCCTTGCTGCCCAAGAGTACCGATGAGCCGGCCGACCCTCAAGCGACGCTGCTTGAATTTAAGATTCTCAAGACGGACCTGGAGCAGTGGGAAATAGACCAATACGTAAAGGAGTTTGCCGAGGTGAAAGCCGCCCTGGAAAATGACCCGGAAAATTCGCAGGCCCTGCTCCAGCTCGGCCAGCTCAAGCAGTACGCTGGCGATTACGCCGGGGCAGAAGCGGCGTGGATCCGCGCCGGCGAGGTACGGCCGCGCAACAGTACGTCGTTCGGAAATCTCGCCGGCCTCTACGTGAATTTCATGCATGCGTACGCTAAGGCCGAAGCGGCCTACCGCGTCGCCATCGCCAACTCGCAGGGGGAGGAAAAGAACGCCTACTTCTACCGAAACTTTTACTCACTGTACCAGGACCACCTCAAGGATGATCAAAAGGCGGAAGCGACGCTGCTGCAGGGTATTGCAGACAACCCCAAGAGCAGCGACCTCCATATCTTACTCGGCATCTTTTATCGGGAGCGGGGCCAGCCTGACCAGGCGATTCTACACTACGAGCAGGGCATCGCCCTAAGCCCGGTTGAGAACCGCGCCGCCGAACAAGAGCTCGCCGAGCTCAAGCGGCAGCGGTAAACGATATATGGATCGCCAGCGGCGAGTCAGTCTGATGCTGGTGGGGCTGATACTGCTCCTGGCCGCTGGCCTGCGGCTCTACCAGCTCGACCGCGCCGACGTGATTACCGACGAGGCGCTGATCGCCTTTCGCTCGCTGGGCTACGTTGATTTTTTCGCCTCGCCCGACCAAACCACTCCCTGGGAGTGGTTTTCCGACGTTCCGGCCTGGGCGCGGCTGTCATTCCACGACCACCCGCCGCTGGTGTTTTGGTTGCAGCACTTTTCGTTTTTTCTTTTTGGCGAAAACGAGCTGGGGATGCGGCTGCCGTTTGTGTTGGCCGGCGCCGGCAGCGTCGCGCTGCTTTACCTGATCAGTGTCCGGCTCTTCGACCGGCAGACCGGGCTGGTTGCCAGTGCGCTTTTGGCAGTTGCCGTCTCCCAGGTCTGGGTGAGCCGCATCGGGTTGCAGGAGTCACTGGTGGTATTTTTTTCACTGCTGACGCTTTACTTTTTTATTCGGGCGCTGGAAACCGGCACCCACTGGCAGTGGGGCATCGCGCTCGGCCTTGGCCTGCTGGCCAAGTACACCGCCATCGTACTGCTGCCGGTGATCCTGGTATACCTTTTGATTTTTAAACGCGGGGTATTCCGCGACCGGCGATTCTGGCTGGCGCTGCTGCTCGTGCTGCTGCTCATCAGCCCGGTGGTGATCTACAACCTCAAGCTCTACCAGGCTCGCGGCCATTTTGACCTGCAGCTGTCGTACCTTCTGGGCCAGCCGGTGGCCGAGTGGCAGTCGCTGCCGGGAAAAATCCAGGCCGGCAGCATCATTGATCGCCCCCGTAGTCTCCTGCCAAACCTATACCAAGGGCTGCTGGCGCCGATGAGCGGACTGTTTGCGCTTAGCCTCTTGGTCTGCGGGTACCGCTTCACGACCGGAACCTCGGGTCCTCATCGAACGGCGCTGTCCTTACTCCTGCTGGCAATAGCCGGGCACCTGCTGCTATTTTTGGTAATCGGTCCGAGCCCTCGCTTTGTCGTTACCGTCGTACCCTACGCCCTGCTGTTGGTGGCTTGGCTGCTGCGCCGGCAGCCAAGGGTTACGCGTTTTGGTTTGCTTGGCCTCGTGTTATTGCTGGAACTTTTTTTTACCTCGAACACCTTGCTCGCGGCCTACCCCGTTGGCCAGGCGGGAATTACGTACTCGTCGCTCAAAACCGAGAGCTACCAGTGGGGCTACCACCAGCTCAATGTATATTTAGAAGGCTTGTTGGATAACCGCCAGCCGGCAGTGTCGTTTCCCGGTCGTTACCCATTTCTCGAGGATCTCAAGCGACGGGCGCTTGAACGAGCCCAGGTGGCGGGGGATGAGCCGGTCTCGTGGCTCGTGGTGTATGACGCGAATATGTACGATTTGGCGACGCTGTGGATTTTTCACCGCCAGCTCGTCTACCACGGCTGGCCGGCCGTAACCGCCGGCAGCTACCTCGAGCAGGGGTTAGCGTACTGGCGGCAGCAGGGCATTACTGATTTTTATTTCATTAAAGCGGTTGATGCGACGATGCTGCTCGAGCCGGCTGCGGCCCACACTGATGCCGCTGATCAGCTGGCGAGCCAGCTTAATGACGTTACGCCGGAAATCATAAAACGGCCTGACGGCCGGGAAGTGTTTGCGGTGTACCACTGGCAGTAGGGCAATGGCTTGCCGGCAGGTGAGGAGTTAGGAATTAGCTTGTAGCCTTTTAGCTTCCTAGGTGTAGGCCTTGGTTTTTTCCTAAAAAACTACAAGCTAAAAAGCTAAGAAGCTCGTTTCTAACTTTGGTAAACTTTTGTCGTCTCCTTAATCATCCGCTCCAGGCTGAACTTTTCCCGCACCGCTTGCTGCGCCTGGCGACCGAGACGGTCAACTTGGATTTGGTCTGACAGCAGGCTGGTAATCGCGTCAGCCATCGCCTGGGGATCTTTTGGTTCGACCAGTACACCGGTGGCGCTATTGGTAATCATCTCCAGTATGCCGCCGACATTCGTGCTTACGATCGGTAACCCGGCCGCCATCGCTTCCAGGATTGAAAACGGGAAACCCTCTTTTACCGACGAGCAGACGTAGACGTCAAACGCGCCGAGGTACTGACCAGGTTGCGGGCGTTGGCCGCAGAGGGTGACGCGGTCCGCCAATCCCAGCCGTTTGATTTCAGCTTCGAGCGCCGGGCGTTCGATGCCGTCGCCGATGAGGGCGAGATGGAGCATGGGTTGTCGCTGACTGATGATACCCACGGCCCGTACCAATGTCGCCAGGTCTTTGGTCGGGTAGAAGTTTGCGATCGACCCAATGATGATCTTGTCAACTGGCAGGCCGAGTGCCTGGCGGGCTTGTGGCTGCGGGAGCAGGGCCGGGGGATTGACGCCGTTATGGATGGTGACCAGCTGTTGCCGGCTGGAAAGACCGAGACTGGCCGAGGTCAGGCGGTCAAACGCTGAAATAAAGATCAGCGCATGCTTGTACCGTGATGAGTATCGTTCAGCCAGCCGGTACAGCCACTTTTTCCCCGCCGCCAATGATTCGTTGAAAGCAAAACCATGAACCGTGTAGATGATTTTTGGCACGCCCGCGTGCGCCGCTGCGACCGAACCAATCACTCCGGCCTTGCTGCTGTTGAGGTGTACCACATCCGGCTTGATTGCCTTGATCAGTTTCTTTAGCTCAAAATAGGCGGCGACGTCCTTGATCGGATTGATTTGACGGACTAAATTTTTGAGCTGATAGACGACGATACCCTGGGCTGATAGCTGACCGAAGAGCGGGCCGCTCCCGCCGGCCGCCACCGCCACTTCATACTGGTTTTTCGGCAAGTTGGTCGCCAAATCGGCGACATAACGCTGGGCGCCGCCGAGTTCAGACAGGGTGACGATATAGAGGATTTTTACCATTACGCTGGCTTGACGGAATTGGTTATTTATACAATAATAATAGGGTATCATGGCTGATAAAGCAAGAATTTTTTAGTGTTATGTATCCTAAAATATGCCCCATAGTAGTCCCTCACCTTATTTTCAGGCAACTACTCGGGTATAAACCTTATCATTAGAGTCCATAAAATCCCTGCCTTGGTGTAAAGACCTTAGTGTAAAGAATAAAAAAGGTGAGGGATCACTACGGGGTATGCGAGTACTTATTTTTTCTTTAGCCTACCTGCCGTTCATCGGCGGCGCTGAACTGGCGGTCAAGGAGATCACCGATCGGATTTCCGATATTGAATTTGATCTCATCACCGTTAACCTCGACGGCAAGCAGCCGCCGCAGGAGCGAATGGGTAACGTCACGGTTCACCGGATCGGGAAGGGTACGCTGGCCAAGTACTTCTTTCCGTCGAGCGCGTTTAAAAAAGCCCAAGCGCTCCATCAGCAGCGCCGGTACGACGTGATCTGGGCAATCATGGCCAACCAGGCCGGGCTGGCCGCGCTCAAGCTTAAAAAGAAATTTTCCGGCGTGAAGTACCTGCTGACGCTGCAGGAGGGAGATTCGCTGCGCAGCATCTGGCTGCGGACCTGGTTCATGCGGCCGCGCTACAAGGCAATCTACCGCCGGGCCGACCATATCCAGGCAATCAGCCAGTACCTGAAAGATCGAGCACTGGCCTACGGTTACCGCGGCCCGGCGAGCGTGATTCCCAATGGGGTTGATCTGGCGCTGTTCGCGCAGCAAGCGAGTAGCCAAAGCATAGCTAGTATAAGGGAAAAAATAGGCATCACAACCAATGAGCGCGTCATCATCACCGCATCCAGGCTCGTCGAAAAGAACGGCATTGACCTGCTGATTCGGACGCTGCGTGATTTGAAAAACGGGCAACTGGTGGTGGCGGGGGTCGGTAAGTTAAGAACGAAACTTCAGGCGTTGGCGGCGGACATCGGCGTTGCCCATCGGGTCCATTTCATCGGCCATGTCAGCCACCGCGACCTGCCCGCGTACTTGCAACTCGCCGACGTGTTCGTCAGGCCGTCGCGTTCAGAGGGGCTTGGTTCGGCGTTTCTGGAAGCGATGGCGGCCGGCCTGCCGGTGATTGCCACGCCGGTCGGCGGCATTCCTGATTTTTTGAAAGATCGTGAAACCGGGATTTTTTGCGCCGTCAATAATCCGAAGGACCTGGCGAGCAAAATCGAGCTGGTGCTGCACGACGAGCCGCTGCGGCAACGGCTGATTGAAAATGGCCGGCGGCTCGTACGGTCAGGCTATGAGTGGGATAAGGTTGCTCGTGAGATGAACGCGGTTTTGCATTTCAGTCCGCCGAAACGTAGCGGAGGCGGCTCCTTATGAGAATACTCATCGCGGCTGACATCTACCCGCCGGACATCGGCGGGCCGGCCACCTACGCTGAATTTCTAAAAACCCAGCTGCCAGCCTTCGGCATGCTAGTTGAACTAATTTGTTATTCAGACAAAGCAGGTCGTGACGTTGTCCGGGTGGTTCGTTCCGGTTCCCGATTGGTCAGGTATGTGAACTATTTTTGGCAGCTCAAAAAGCGTGCCCGGCAGGCCGACGTCATCTACGCCATGGGTCCGGTAAGCGCCGGTGTGCCAGCCAGCTGGGTCGCGACGCTGCTACGAAAACCGCTGGTGGTGAAAGTGGTTGGCGACTACGCCTGGGAGCAAGCCCGCAACCGGAGAGTAACCGACATCGGCATTGATGAGTTTCAGCGGCAGAAGTTTAGCGGCCGTGTCGGCCGGCTGCAGCGGGCCGAGCGGCGGGTTTGCCGCCGGGCTCAAAAGGTCATCGTGCCAAGCCAGTACCTAAAAAGAATCGTCAGCGGTTGGGGGATTGATGAGCGAAAAATCGAGGTGATCTACAACGCGGTGCCCGGCTGGTCGCCTCACGCCAACGCCATAGCGACTGAGCAAACAATCGTGTCAATCGGCCGCCTCGTCCCCTGGAAAGGCTTTGAGCTGCTCATCTCTTTAATGCCTGATCTGCTGATGGTGAAGCCTGATTTGAAACTGGCGATTTACGGCAGCGGGCCTGATCAGGCGAAGCTCGAGGAATTGATTCGTCAGTTAAAGGCAGCCCGTGCCGTTTCAATTACCAAAGTAGACCACGAGGAGCTCATGTTCCGGCTAAGTAGCGCGGTGATGCTCGTCTTAAACACCGGCTACGAGGGCTTTGCGCATACCGTGCTCGAGGCGATGGCGGCTGGCACGCCGGTGGTTACCACCAACATCGGAGGCAACCCGGAAATCATTACCGATGGCCACAACGGTCTGCTGGTGGCGTATAACCAGGCGGGCGAGCTGAAAGCCGCGATCCTGCGGCTGTTGAACGACTCCGCTTTGCGCCAGCAGCTTGTGAGTAACGCGGCTCGAACCTGGCAGCGGTTCAGCGTTGAAGCGATGCTTGAGCAAACGGCCTCGATGCTGCGTCAGTATGCCCGGTAGCGGTATGAAGCCAACCGTCGTTATCGCCACTTACAACGAGCGCGAGAACATCGGGCTGTTGCTCGATCAGATTTTGGCGCTGGCGGTTTCCGGCCTTCGCATCATCGTTGTTGATGACGGCTCGCCTGATGGTACTGCTGAAGTGGTTCAAGAAAAGATGGTTCGCCC
>MHIL01000020.1:41605-42085 GCA_001817495.1 Candidatus Buchananbacteria bacterium RIFCSPHIGHO2_02_FULL_56_16 | reverse complement strand
CATCATCAGCATGGACGCGGACTTTTCCCACCAGCCGGCGGTGATTCCCCAGCTGCTCCAGGCGATCGCCGAGGGCTTCGACGTCGTGGTCGGTTCGCGCCGGATTCCCGGCGGCAGCATCATCGGCTGGGGGGTCGTTAGAAAAACCGCGAGCCAGTCCGCGATGGTGCTCACCCGGCTGATCTTGGGCATCAAGACGCGCGACGTAACCACGGGGTTTCGCGCCTACCGGGCTGGCGTGCTGCAGCAGCTCGACCTCGAAACCGTCAAGAGTAACGGCTACTCGTTCCTCCAGGAACTAATCTTCCGCTGCGAGCGAGCCGGGCTGAAGGTGCAGGAAGTCCCCATTAAGTTTAACGACCGTGAGCGCGGTAAGTCGAAGTTTTCAATCAGAGAAATTCTTAAATTCTTTATCACCTTACTGCGGCTACGAATGGACCGCCGGTAACCGGGGAGAAATTAATACGAATAATGCGAACG
>MHIL01000020.1:37704-41592 GCA_001817495.1 Candidatus Buchananbacteria bacterium RIFCSPHIGHO2_02_FULL_56_16 | reverse complement strand
CTCTCCCACGGAGGGGAGAGGGAGTACTCATTCATAGCATTCGCCCGCCTGCAAACGCCTGAGTTATGAAAAGTTACGTTAATGGCGGGCAGGTATGCATTTTTAGATTAGTATTGCGTCTATGAAAGTTTTGATCACTGGTATCTACGGTTTTGTCGGCTGGACGCTGGCCGACTACCTGACGCGGACGTTTCCGGCGGTGGAACTTTTCGGTTTGAGCCGGCAAAGCCAGTCTACTCGCCTCGCTTCATCAAGTCCGATGGACGAGGCAAAGCGGGCGAAACCAACGCTCCGGCAGGCCGGATCGTTGGCGGGCGATACCTCTGATTTTGATTTCGTGCTCAAGGTCATTGATGAGGTTCGGCCGGATAAAATTTTTCACCTCGCCGCCCACAGCAGCGTGACTGGGTCGTGGCAAACGCCGGCCGAGACGCTGCGCAACAACATCCTGGGCCAGTGCAACCTGCTGGAAGCGGTCCGGACCGTTCGCGACGGCACCCGGGGCTACGACCCGGCCGTGCTGATCGCCGGTTCGTCCGAGGAGTACGGTTTGGTGGCGGCTGATGAGCTGCCGATCAAAGAAACCGCTGTCCTCCGGCCGCTGTCGCCCTACGGCGTCAGTAAGGTTTGTCAAGGTTTGCTTGGGTTTCAATACTGGCAGGTACACCGGATCCGGACCATCCGAAGCCGGGCGTTCAACTTGAGCGGTCCGTGGCGGGACGAGCAGTACGTTGACAGCAACTTTGCCAAGCAGATTGCCGCCATCGAAGCGGGGACGCAGCCGCCGGTGATCCGGGTGGGCAACCTTGACGCGAAGCGCGACTTTACCGATGTTCGCGACGCCGTCCGGGCCTACTGGCTGGCGGCCGAGCGCGGTCTGCCCGGCGAGGTCTACAACATCTGTAGAGGCCAGGCCCGCAGCGTCAGGGAAATCCTGGAAACCCTGCTCAAGCTCTCCCGGCGCGCCGACATCACCATTGAGCAAGACCCTACGCGGTTGCGGCCGTCGGAGGTACCGTGCGTCGTCGGTGACAGCTCAAAATTTCGGCAGCAGACCGGCTGGCAGCCGGAGTTCGATTACCTGCTGCAGACGCTGCCGGATTTACTAAACTTCTGGCGCGACCAGCTTACAAAAAAACGATGAACGTTTTGATGATCAGTACCGACCGGACGCTGCTCCGGCCTAACGGCTTCGGCGACGCGATCAACCGCCACCGGCAGTACGCCAGCCGCGTCGCACGGCTCGATATCTTGGTGTTGGCTAAAAAGCGAACACAGCCCAACCAACTGGCGGAAAACTGTCTGGTCGAGCCGGTGTACTTCTGGCGGGCCAAGCCGATGATTAACGCCGTCTGCCGCCGCCACCCTTACGACCTCGTCGTTTGTCAGGATCCATTTCTGACTGCGACATTCGGCCGGCATGTTAAGGAGAGACTCAAAGAAGCAAAGCTGATAATCCACTTCCACGGTGACTTTTTCGATAACCCGTACTGGTTGAAAGAGCAGTGGCGTAACCGCTGGTACCGGCGGCTGGCGGAAAATAATATTACCCAGGCCGATTCGATCCGCGCGGTCAGTGGGGCGATCAAGCAGAAGCTGGTCAATCGCGGCATTGAAGCGCACAACATCTACGTCATTCCGACGCCGGTGAATCTGGAAGCGTTTGTGGTCGAACCAGCCCCACGAACCAAGCCGATTGTCCTGACCGTTGGCCGGATGGTGAAGGCTAAAGATTTCCCAACCCTGATTGCCGCGGCCGCGAGGGTCGCCAGCCAGGTGCCAAATCTTGAGTGGCTGATTGCCGGTGATGGTCCGTTGCGCCAGACCTTAATGGAAAAAACCAAGGACCAACCATATCTGCGCTGGCTGGGTAACGTTAACCACGACCAGCTCAAGACTTACTACCAGCAGGCGAACGCGGTGGTGATGACCTCGAGCAACGAGAGTTTCGGCAAAGTATTTTTGGAAGCGGCGATGGCTCGCGTGCCGGCAGTCGCTACCGACACCGCCGGCGCCCGAGAGATTATTATTGACGGCGAGAGCGGCTACATCGTGCCAATCGGCGACGCGGTCCGCTGCGCCGAGCGGGTAACGTACCTTTTGCAGCAACCCCAGCTGGCCGCCACGATGGGCCGGCGGGCATACGAGATTGTTACCCAAAAGTTCGGCTGGCAGAAGAGCATTGACGCCATTATCGCGATGTGGCAGCAGACGGCTAAGACGGGAGGGTAAACCCCGCACCTTTTGTCGCCATTTTTGGTTCTAGTGACAAAAGGTGCGGGGTAAAAAAAAGTCCCCAGACAAACGGCTGGGGAAAAGGGAAGGAGCGGGAGCGAGGTACGCTAATCAATGTGTAATCGGCTGTTTTGCCTGGTTCCAAGCGAGGAAACGCACCAGTGCGGCAAGGCTGGTTGCGGCATCAATCAGCATCGAGAAGGCGAGATTGGAGACTGAACAAACACGATAGCTGTCGGTGTGCTCTTCAACTTGAGCGGAAGAGATGGCCGCAGCGACGATCTTGGTGCCGCGGGGGAACCAGTCTGGTTCAGCGCAGACCGATGGCAGCTCGACGACGTTGACGGCCCGCAGGCCAGTTTCCTCTTCCAGCTCGCGCCGGGCGCACTGTTCGACGGTCTCACCGGCCTCGATGCCTCCCTGGGGAAACTCAAGTGCGTTCGTGTCTCTGACCGGCCGGTGCCGCTGGCGTAAAATAACGTAGAGTTGACTGCCGATCAGGCAGTAGGGCACGATGATGACGCCGGGAAAATCGCGATCTTTGGGACCCTCCTCCATCACCACTTGATCCCAGAGCGGCTTAGTCGGTGTGCCATCAGCATCGGTCCCAATGACGACAACGTGGCGGATCGTGCCAAACCTCGGGCTGCCGATGGCGACGTTTGGCGGATCGGTACATTCGGGGTTGTGCTCCAGCCAGCCTGGCTGGAATTCCGGAAAGAGCGCTTGGGCTTCAGTGAACGGGATAGCCTTTCGGGGCATGTCTGTTTCCTCCTCTTCATTTTGATTGTAGGGTACAGCCTGCTAGCTTACTTCAAATAATACTTTTTGTCAATATGCGACTGCTCATGATTACCAGAAAAATTGATTCAGCTGACGAGCGCGTCGGGTTTGCTTCTGATTGGGTGGCTAAGATCGCCCAACACGTCCAACGGCTGACCGTCATCACCTGGCAGTTGAGCCAGCCTAAAGGGTTACCTAAAAATGTCGAGCTGGTTTCGTTACCGCAAAATCTACTTTTGAAAATCGCGGCATTGAAGTGGCAGCTGCTGCGGCGGCTGGGGGGCGTTGATGGCGTGTTTTGCCACATGAATCCCGAGTACACAATTCTTGCCGCGCCGTTGGCCAGGCTGTTCGGCAAAAGAGTGGTGAGCTGGTACACCCACGGCACGGTTTCGCTGCGGGCAAAAATGATGGAAAAATTGACTCACGTCGTTCTGACTGCCTCGGCCGAGAGCTTTCGGCTGCCATCAAAAAAAGTTCAGGTTACGGGACACGGCATCGACATTGAACAGTTCAAGCCAGCCGACCGTCAGCCGTCAGCCGAATTGAAACTGCTGACCGTCGGCCGGATTTCACCGACCAAAGACTACGAGTCCATGATTAAAGCGCTGGATGTATTGAGGGACGCTGGCGACACCCAGGTACGATTAGACATTATCGGCGCGCCCGGGCTGGCGGAACACGCTGGCTATCTTGAAAATTTAAAAAAGATGGCTTCGGCGATGGGCCTGGCTGATCGTGTGACGTTTGTCGGCGCGCTGCCGCACGCCCAGATTCCCAGCAGGCTCCAAAGCGCTGATGTTTTTATTAACTTAAGCGGTACGGGCAGCGTGGACAAAGCGGTGCTTGAAGCAATGGCGTGCGGCTGCA
>MHIL01000020.1:36518-37670 GCA_001817495.1 Candidatus Buchananbacteria bacterium RIFCSPHIGHO2_02_FULL_56_16 | reverse complement strand
GGCGCTGGCGGCAAAAATTCGGCCGTTCATTCAGCTTTCTAACGCTGAAATAGACGCACTGCGTCAACGGCTGCGCCAGATCGTGGTCGAGCGCCACAACCTTAACCAGCTGGCGGTAACAATTGTTAACCAGTTTTTAGTATGAGAGAAACAGGGTTTGAGCTGCTGCCGCCGCCAGAGTCCGAGCCGCGGTTTACCGTCGAAACGTTCAGCCGGCCGCAGGCCGAAGCCCTGCCCGAACGGGAAAACGAAGACGCGGTGGTGGTTTTGGAAAATGACGAGGCCCTGGTTGCCGCCGCGCTCGACGGTGCAACCTCAATTGGCACGGTAACCGGTGCAGCCAGCGGACCGGGCGGGCGGTTTGCCGCCCAAACGGCAATCGAGGGTATCCGCCGTCAGTTTGCCAGCGCTCAATCGAGCAGCGAGTTACTGCTTGCCGCTAACCGGTACATCGCCGACCAGCTGCGTTTGCACGGCATTGATGCTGATAGCGCCTCGCCGCTGGATTTGTCCCGGGCGAGCGGAACGGCAGTACGTATTGATAAAGCCCGGCAGCTGGTGGAAGTTTCTCATATCGGTGAAGCGGCGGCGCTGGTTGTCCATCGTGAGGGGATGGTTGAATCAGTCGCGCCGCCTGACGCTGAATCCTACGATGCCACGGCCATAGCGTTGGCGCAAAAAATCGCTGAACAGCGCGGCTGCTCGCTGGCCGAGGCTTTACAAAACCCTCAAATTTTTGATTTAATGAAGAAGAGCCAGCTGACCGATAACGCGCCTGACGGGTCGGGGGCTGGTGTCTTAAACGGCAGTAAAAACGCCGAGCGCTACATTGTTACCAAATCATGGCCACTGGGTCAGATTAAGCAGGTGCTGCTGCTCACCGACGGGCTGTGGCTGCCGACAAAACAGTTTGGTCAGGAGCCGGACTGGCAGGAAATGGCTGGAGTTATCAACCAACGCGGCCTCGCCGAATTGTACCGGCAGGTTACTGCCTTAGAGAACGACGACACCGACTTAATCAAGTATCCGCGCTTCAAAAAGCACGACGACGCCAGCGGCGTCGTTATCACCGTATGAAACTCTACTACCGGTTACGAAACAAAGTAGTTCGCAGCGTTTCCCGCTGGACCATTAGAAAAACGGTCATTACTG
>MHIL01000020.1:26207-36451 GCA_001817495.1 Candidatus Buchananbacteria bacterium RIFCSPHIGHO2_02_FULL_56_16 | reverse complement strand
CGGCGAACTCTTTGAGCCGTTAATCCCGGCCACCTACATCCCCAATATCACAAACCTCCTGACGCCCTGGCGCTACCTCTTGCCGTCGGGCCTGCCATCGTACCGGCTCGAGATTGCCGCCGATGATCTCAAAAAGCTCGAGGCGGCGATTCCCAAAGGTTTTGATTCTGAACTTTCCGACGACGCTACCTGGGTACCGGCGACGTTCCACGCCGAGGGCAAGGACTACAAGGTGAAGGTGCGAAACCGCGGCCTGCTGCCCAGCCACTGGAAGTACCGCCAGAAATCGTGGCGGGTTCGGTTTACCAAGGATCTATTCCACGGCTACGAGGAGCTGAACTTTATCATTCCCGAAGAGAAAGGGTTCCTGGCGGAACAGTTCGGCTACCACGTAGCGCAGAAGCTCGGCTTAATCACCGTTGACTCGAGCTTTGTTCGGTTAAAGATCAACCGCCAGCAGACGGGCGTCTACTGGATGGTTGAGCAGTGGGACGCCGGTTTTCTGGAGCGTCACGAGCTCTCATCTGACGCGAACTTTTACAGCGGGGAAACCGACGGTATCTTTTTGGATGCCGCCGCTTGGGAGACGGACGCCAGCCAGCCGGGCTGGGCTGACCACAACGCCGCCGACCTTGACCTGCTCATCAGCTGCCTAAACGCCTGCTCCGACGCCGAGTTCTCCGCTATGGCGTCACGGCTGATTGACTTGGAAAATTTTGCCCGCTGGCAGGCGCAGGCCACCATCATGGGCGACGACCACCAGGACTACTTTCACAACAACCGGTTCTACTTCGACCCGACCCGCGGCACGTTCATGTTTTTCCCCTGGGACGTCAACCAGTTTAAGTTCAAGGGCGAAATTGACATCCACTACAATCCGCTGATGAGCCGGCTCCTGACCATTCCCGAGGTCCGTAACCGGCGCAACCAGCTGGTCTGGGAGTACGTCAGTAATGAACAAACAATTGCCGACGACCTCGCCTATTATCAAACACTGTGGCAGGAAACCAAGTCGGCGTTCTACCGCGACCGAATGAAACGCTTCAGCAACTGGTTTGTCAACAATCAGGTAGAAGACCGTTACCAAAAGATTATTGGCCAGTATCAGTACCTCCGCGACGTACTGACGGGAACAAACGAAGCGCCGACGCCGGTCAAGCTGATGGTGAACAAAAATCAGCCGGTTAGTCTGGTGGTAACCATGAGTCAGTTTAGCGACCTCGTGCTGCGCGGCATCAGCGTCAAGGGTAACCTGGCGGCCAGCCGGCTGTTTTTTGATGCTAACGCTAACGGCACGCTGGATCAGTCAGACTGGACGCTCGGCGGGTTTACGGCGGCTGGCGAGCGTTCGCAAGTTAGCGGTTTCGAACTGATGCTCTCAACCAAGCGCCAGATTCCGGACAAAATCGAGCGGGCGCTGGGGCTGCTGCCCACTGACTATCGTTTCTTCATCGTCGGCCAGTCCCTGCCTAATCTGCAGCCCGACGATTTTTCGTTTGACCTGGTGAACGCGGTCACCAAGCAGGCGGCGCCAACAGCCGTCACCTTCTACGATTTTACCTCGTTTCAGTACCTCGATGATATTGACCAGCCGGTTGATCAGTTTCTTGCCCAGCACTCGCTGTTTCAGCGAACGAACGGCAATGAACTGTACCTCGGGGCCGGAACCCACCGGCTGACCGAGACGGTCATCGTCCCAAAGGGCACGAAGCTGACCATCGCGCCGGGCGCGACGCTCTTGTTCGACGCCGGCGTGTCACTGATTTCCTACAGCCCGATTGAGGCGAGCGGCACAACAGACCGGCCCATTACGTTCGCGCCGGGCGGCAATCAACCTTGGGGCGTGGTGGCGGTGATCGAAGCCGACAGCACGACGTTTCGTTATTGCCGTTTTACCAACGGTAAGGACGCGCTGATTAACGGCGCGTATTTTTCCGGTATGCTCTCCTCGTACCACACCGATCTGACGCTGGAAGGCTGCACCATCGAGGGCGCGCAAGCCGACGACGGCGTTAACGTCAAGTTCGCCCAGGCGACGATCAAGAACTCAATCTTCCGCCGCCAGAGCTCGGACGCGCTTGACCTCGACTTCGTCAGCGGTACGGTCAGCGGCAACTCATTTCTGGAAAACGGCAACGACGGCATTGACCTTTCGGGCAGCGAGGTGCGGATTGAAAACAACGTGATGCGGGGTTCCGGGGATAAGGGCGTCAGCGTCGGTGAAGCATCAAAGCCGGTGATCGTCAATAACCTGATTATCAACGGCAACATCGGCATCGAGGTCAAAGATTTGTCAGAGGCGACGATCGGCAACGTGACCATTGTCGGTAACAAGGTGGGGCTGAACGCCTACCGAAAAAAGGAAATTTTTGGCGGGGGTTACGGCCGGGTTTATAACTCGATTATTTGGAACAACGAAGCGGCGGTGGAGCACGACGAGTTCTCAAGCTTTGAGATCTCGAGCAGCGTGGTGGCCGGCGGCTTTGGGGGCAGGGGAGTGGTTGACCTTGACCCGCAGTTTCGTGATGTCGCGGGCTTTAACTACGCGGTGGGAAACGGCGCGTTAGGTCAAACCTTTGATGCCGCGGCGGCGACCCAGTACGGTTGGAGCGGCGCGGCGACCATCGGCGCTGACCCAAGCCGACTGCCCAGACTATAACCCCCATGAAGATAGGCATCGTCCTCTACAAATTCGGCAGCGAGGAAGATTTCGGCTCGCACCTCGGCTCGTTTCACTACCTGGTTAAGAAAATTAAGCGGCTGGGCGAAACCGAGCACCAGATCTGCGTCATCGCGCCGTGGGTCAGCTTTTGGCGGCGCGGCAGCAGCCGGTTAGGCAACGTTACCATCATCCGCTACTGGCCGCCGCTTTTTAGTAACGTGAAACTTTTACCGTTACATTGGTTGCTACGCTGGCTCTACCTTAGACAGACCCAGCGAGTTGTTCTGCGCAGCGTGAGGAAACACAAGCTACAAGCGGTCTACGTCCGCCAGGCGCGGGAGACCGGCTACGCCGTGGCGCTGATTAAAGAGAAGCTGGGCGTGCCGTTTCTCTTCCGCCAGATTACCGCCTGGCAGTGGCACTTCCATCGGCCCGTGGCCGAGGTTTTGGCCCATGCGCCGCTGTACCAGTGGCTGAAAAAGCTTGGCTGGCACAAGCTCGCCGAGTCGTTGCTCGAGCGGCTCCTGGGCCGGCGCAGCCAGATTCGATACGCGAAAAAAATTTATCAGCAGGCGGACCGTCTGGTTTTCTCGACCCGCGGCGCCGCCCTGGCCGAAGCCAGTCTTGGTTTGGACATGAGAAAGGTTGTCCTGCTGCCCGAGGCGGTTGAGGAAGACACGTACGCGCCCCGGCCAGACCGGGCTGCCCTTGGCCAATCCTTGGGTTTACAAGAGGGCAATGTTATTTTGTATCTTGGCCGGATTAACATTGCCGAGAAGGGCATTGACCGGCTGCTGCGGGCCTCGGCGCTGGTAGCGAAACAAATTCCAACTATCCAGGTTGTGCTGGTCGGCGGCGGTTTGGCCCACGAGGTCAGCCAGGTGAAACGCTTAATCGCGGAACTGGGCGCGGAAAAGTTTGTCAGCCTGGTCGGTAAGCGGCCATTTTCCGACGTGCCGCGCTACATCAACGCGGCGACGGTGGTTGTGGTGCCGTCAGTCTGGCCCGAAGCGTTTGGCCGGATTACCGTGGAGGCGATGAGCTGCGGCGTGCCGGTGATTACCTCGGACACTGGCGGCAGCCCGGAAGTCAACGTTCAGGGCCAAACCGGCTTGGTTGTGCCGGCGGCTGACAGCCAGCAGCTCGCGGACGCCATCATCGCCATCTTGAACGACAAAACCCGCGCGGCGGCAATGGGTGTGGCGGGCAGGCAGAGGGTTTTAGCTAACTACACCTATGAGCAGGTCATTAAGCGATTCCTCGACATCATTACCTCGGCGGTTGAGTCTAACTTTAAATAATGACCAATGATCAAATTCCAACAACCAAACAATCACCAAATCCCAATTTTCAATAATCAAACGGCCTGCATTGGTTATTGGTGCTTGGTGATTGATTCTTGCCTGGATGTTGGTGCTTGGTAATTGGTCATTTCCCATCTATTATTATGACTGTTTGCTACTTCGGCACTTACGACCCCACCTACACCCGGAACCGGATCAACCTCGAAGGGTTGCGCCGGCAGGGCATGACGATCATTGAGTGCCGGACTGATGAAAAATCAAAAAAAAAGTACGGGCGGCTGATCAGGAAACACTGGGCCATTCGCCAGCAGTACCAGGTGATGGTCGTCGGTTTTGCCGGCCATGCCATCATGCCGCTGGCCTGGCTGCTGTGCAAGCTCCACCGCAAAAAGCTGGTCCTCGATTTGTTCGTTTCCGAGTACGATTCAGTTATCTTAGATCGTAAAACTTTTTCGCCGCGTAGCTGGCAGGCGAAGAAGTACTGGCTGATGGACTGGCTGGCCTGCACGCTCGCCGACCGGTTACTGCTTGAGACCGACAGCCACATTGATTTTTTTTCCAAAACGTTCAAAATCAAGCGATCGAAATTCCGGCGACTGATCATCGGCGCGGACGAATCAATCTTTAAACCCGCCGCGCAGCCGTCTCCCAGCCACGATGAGTTCATTGTTCACTTTCACGGCAGCTACGCGCCGGTCCAGGGCGTTTCCTACATCATTGACGCGGCGGCTAATCTCAAGGCCGAGCCGATCCGCTTTAACATCATCGGCAAGAAGACGAACTACCGCCACGAAATCGAACGGGCAGAGTCGCTCGGGCTCTCGAACATCACCTTTGTTGACGCGCTGCCGTACGACGAGCTCGCGCGTCAAATGAGCGACGCCGACGTCTGCCTGGGGATGTTCGGCGACGTGCCCAAGACGCAGTTCACCTCGGCGTTTAAAATCATTGAAGCGATGGCGCTGCGAAAGCCGGTCATTACCGCCGAGACCAGGGCGATGCGTGAGCAGTTCACCGACCGCGTCCACTGCCTCTTTTGCAAGGCGGCGGACGGCAAAGACCTGGCGGAAAAGATTATGACGTTGAAGAACGATCCAGACTTAGCCACAAATCTTGCTCGCAACGGCTACGAGCTGTTTAAAGCTGAGATGACGCCGGCTTCGATCGGCAATTATTTTTTAGAAATTATCAAGCAGCTTGGCTAAGATGCCCAGTTGACTTTGGTTTTTTAATCTACTATAATCTAATATAGTTAAAGTAATAGATAATATTGGCTGAAATAAGTGAAATATGCCGAAAAAAAACCGTTTTGACCAGAGGATCTCGTCCATCGCGGCAGCGGTCTGGTCAAAGATAACGCAAATCGATGAATTAAAAGGGCAGTGGATCGCCGGGGCCAGACTCTCCCCGCAAGTCTTGGGCCGTCTCAAGCGGTCGGTCCTGATTACCTCGACCGGAGCCTCAACTCGTATTGAAGGAGCTAAACTTTCTGACGAAGACGTGGAACGGCTCATGCGCGGCATTGATATTCAGAAATTCACCGACCGGGATAAGCAGGAGGTGCGGGGGTATTTCGAATTACTCGAGAATGTTTTTGACGCATGGAAATCTCTCAAGTTTTCCGAGAGCGCGATCAAGCATTTCCACAAAGAGCTCTTGAAGTACGTAAAAAAAGATGAGGCCCATCGGGGTGATTACAAGAGAGTAGAAAATAAAGTCGAGATGATAAGCGCCACGGGCGAGTCTATGGGCGTGCTTTTTGATACCACGCCGGCGTACCTGACACCCAAAGAAATGCAGGAGCTGGTCGAGTGGACCCAAGGAGCGCTGATCGAGAAAAAGTATCACCCCCTGCTCATCGTGGGCAATTTTCTGGTTGAATTTCTGCAGATTCACCCGTTCCAAGACGGCAACGGCCGGCTTTCTCGCGTGCTCACCAACTTTCTCTTACTAAAAGAGGGGTACCTGTACATGCCCTACATCTCCCACGAAAAATTGGTTGAAGATAACAAGCCGGATTATTACCTGGCGCTGCGCCGGAGCCAAAAAACGTTTCAGTCAGTGCATGAAGATGTTACCCCATGGCTGGATTTCTTCTTGACCATTTTCTTGAAGCAGTCACAAATGGCCGTTGAGTTGCTGTCCAAAGAGAACATTGAAAAACTTTTTTCCCAGAAGCAGCTTTCGGTATGGCAGTATTTGCAAACAGTGGATGAGGCAACTCCCGGCGAGATTGCCGAAAAAGCAAAAGTTGCCCGGCCAACGGTCAGCCAGGCCCTGGATAAATTACTGCGCCTCAAAAAAATCGAGCGGATTGGACTTGGCCGGAGCACGAGGTACCGAAAATTGTGAAATTGACGCAAAACAGATGGACTTACGCGAGCTCGGCGCGTTCCTCCCTGTTGGCTAATGGCAAAGACTTAGTCGAAGAAAAGTTGCTCAAAGATAATCCCGACCTAGCCCAAACCATTAGTCGCAACGACTATGAACTGTTTAAAGCCGAGATGACGCCGGCTTCGATTGGCAGCCAGCTGCGGCAGATTATTGGTGAGTTCGATTAATTGAAATAAGCTTAAATTTCAGGTAAGATGGTAATGAAAGAATATCATGTACGATAACATAATCGCACAAAAGATAGCCCAACAGTATAAGCAGCAACCGCTGACTGATTTTGTAAACGTAAAACCAGAAACCCCACTTAACACACTAAACTTGAATTGGCGTGAGCGTGATTTGCCGGAGTTTCAGCGCACAAAACACGTTCACCGCCTGCATCCATACCTTGGCAAATTTATCCCGCAGCTTGTAGAAATATTTTTAAGGAAGTATAGACCAACGCTCGTTTACGATCCGTTTGTGGGAAGCGGGACGACTTTAGTTGAGGCACATGCGCTCGGCATAGATTCGATCGGCACTGATATTTCCGTTTTTAATGTTTTGTTGTCAAAGGTAAAAACTGACGATTACAACATCCCAATACTTGAAAAAGAAATTTACGATATTTTGAACCGTCTCAATACCTACAAAAGTAAATTCTCCAAAGATGAGAAAGTAAATAAGCTGTTCTCATCAAAAAACGAATACATACAAAAATGGTTCGCCCCGAATACGCAGAAGGAGCTATTATGTTATGTGCGGCTCATTAAGGATTATACATATCAAGATTTACTAAAAATCGTTTTATCTCGATCGGCGCGTTCGGCCCGGCTCGTTACACACTTTGATTTGGATTTCCCAAAAGAACCACAGACGAAACCGTATCAATGCTACAAACACCGCCGGATATGCCAGCCAGTTGAAGAAGCGTATAAGTTTTTATCGCGCTATACGATTGATACCTTTGATCGGGTTAAAGAATTTTCAGAGCTTAAAACAAAGGCAAAAGCCGTGGTCAATCACGCAGACTCTCGTGAAGTTGAGTTGCCAAAAGGCATTGATATGGTTTTTACTTCCCCGCCATATATTGGCTTGATTGATTATCACGAGCAGCATAAATACGCTTATGAACTACTTGGCCTAAAGAATAATGAGGCGAGAGAAATTGGTCCTGCGAAGAATGGACAATCACAACGAGCAAAGAGCGACTATATCAAAGGAATAAATGATGTTTTAATTCACACGCGAGATTATATGGCGAAAAATGCGCTCGCTCTGATTGTAGTTCATGATAAGTATAAGTTGTATAATCCCGTAGACGCGGGTTTTAAGGAGATTGGCCGTGTCGAACGTCATGTCAATCGCCGGACAGGACGGCGCGAAGGTGCATTTTACGAAAGTATTTTAATTTGGCAAAAAATATGATCACCAAAGAAGTAAGAAATACAATTAAGGGTTATCTCGAGGGATTTATTCAGGGGATGGTAGATGAAGTCAAGCAAAACGGCTTTGATCCAAAACAATTACGTCCCTTAAGACAAGAATCAAAGGACGGTGATCTTAAGCCATTCCACGAGTCGCTTTTGCCGGACGGCATTTTGCGAGTAAGCGAATTTGAGCGCTCATTCTCAACGAAACTCGGAACTACTTTTGAAGAGTGTGCTCGGCTTATAGCAAAATCGGTTCATAAGAACGCTGAGCGGGGTTATCGTGTACGCGGCTTTGTAACGGCGAGAGCAATTAGACAAATCGAAGCCATAACAAACAAAATCGGCAGTGGCGGCATGAAATCAAAATATTCCGATCTAGTGAGGACAGTCATTAAAGTAAGTGGCGGTACAGCTGGTGTTGAACGTGTGAGCATTGCGGATTTGTATGTTGAAACAAAATCAGGCGAAGAGTGGTTTTTTGAAATCAAAAGCCCAAAGCCAAACAAAGGCCAGTGCTTGGAAGCAACAGGGCGGCTTTTGCAAATTCAGGCCATTACTCATGCGAAATATCCAAAAGCAAGGGCGTTTTATGCCACCGCTTATAATCCTTATGGCGTCGAGAAAACAACTTACCGTCATAGTTTCGCCGTCAATTACATGGACCTAGCGAATGAGGTTTTAATTGGTAAAGAGTTTTGGGATATAGTAGGCGGCGATGGAACGTATGAGGAAGTTTTGAGCATTTATCAAGAAGTCGGAAAAGAAAAGGGGCCGGATATGCTCGATCAGTTGGCTCTTGGATATTAAATCCATATGACGAAAGATTTTTTCGTACAATACCGGCAATACTTGCCAGAATTAATCGCTGTTGCTTTTTCGGCGGCAGCTTTGTTTGTATCGACTAAAGCGTGGTATAAGTCTCGGGCTATTTATGACATCGCGAAATATAAGTTTCCGAAGCATGTCGGGGATAGTAAAACCAAAGATGATATACGCCACGAGGAAGCCCTGCGGGAGAAGCTAAAAACAGGGAAATGGCAAATTCTGCACATTTATGAGCAGTCGGTAAATACACTCATGATTGTGATAGGAAAAGTCAAAAAATAGGCCATCTATAGGGTGTATATAAATTCTTTATATTTATTGTTCGCTTACTTTTTTACAGTTATTGCAAAAGTATCATTTTTGTGTTATTTTAGGATGGTTCTAGCCATTTATAAACCATTATATTTTTTAATAAAATGAGCCAAATCTTAACGCAGAAAACTAACCAGGCAGCGCCGAAGCGGATACTCATCTTTGGCGGAGCTGGTTTTTTAGGTGCCAACGTCGTGCGCCACTGCCTGGAGCAGGCGCCGGAGGCAACGATAACCGTGGTGGATTCGCTCGAGCCGGCGATGAAGAGCACGACCGACAGCCTCAAATCGGTGGCGGATCGCATCACCTTTATCAAGGGTGACATTCGCGACGCCGGGCTGCTCAAGCAGGTGGTGCCGGGTGCTGATATGATTTTCAACTGCGCGGCGCAAACCTCGCACCCCAAGTCGTTCGAGGACCCGGTTTTCGACACGGAGGTCAACTGCATCGGCAACCTGCGGCTCTTGACCGCCATTCGCGACTACAACCGTGACGCCACCGTGGTTTATCCGTCCTCGAGCACGGTGATCGGCAAAGCGATCGGCGACGTGATTGATGAGAGCCACGGCGAAAAGCCGCTGGACATCTACTCGACCAACAAGGGTGTGGCGGAAAAGTACTACCGCGTGTTTCACAAAGTCTACGACATCAAGACTGTCGTGTTACGGTTCGCCAACCTCTATGGGCCGTACGGCAAGAATGATCCGGCGTTCGGGTTCGTCAACTACTTCATCGGCCAAGCGAACGAAGGTAAACCAATCACGATTTACGGTGAGGGGGGACAGACACGTAACGTCATGTTCGTTGATGACGCGACTAACATCATGTGGCAGGCGGCGTTTCGTCCTGAGTTGATCGGCGAGGTCTACTTCGCCGCTCACCATGACCATCACAGCGTCAAAGAGATCGCCGAAGCAATCGTGGAAACGTTCGGCCACGGCCGGATCGAGTACGTGCCCTGGCCGGATCTCCGGCAGCGCATCGAGATCGAGAAGGTGCTGATTTCTTCGGCCCGGCTGCACGGCCTCACCGGCTGGCGGCCAAAGCACTCGCTGCGGGAAGGTCTCGCGCTCACCAAGCAACGGATTGAATCAGAGCAGCGCAATGGCTAAGGCAAAAAACATTTTGGTCACCGGCGGCCTGGGCCACATCGGCTCGGCGTTAATCCGCCAGCTGCCCGAGTCGGCATCGGTCGTCGTACTCGACAACCTGGAGAGCCAGCGCTACTGCTCGCTTTTTAATTTACCGGCTGATCAAACCTACCGGTTTATCGAAGCTGACGTGCGAACCGTTGCCTTTGATTCAGTTCTCGCCGGCATTGACGTCGTGGTTCAC
>MHIL01000020.1:188-26168 GCA_001817495.1 Candidatus Buchananbacteria bacterium RIFCSPHIGHO2_02_FULL_56_16 | reverse complement strand
CAGGCCGAGGTGGAGTCGGTCAACCTCGACGGTTTGAAGCGCGTCGCCGACGCCTGCCTGAAGCACCGGGTCAAGCTTATTTTTCCTTCGACCACCAGCGTTTATGGCAGCCAGGACTCACGGGTGGATGAAACCTGCACCGAGCTCAAACCCCAGAGCCCCTACGCCGAATCGAAGCTGGCGGCCGAACGCTGCCTCCAGACGCTGGGTGAACGCGGCCTTGACTTTGTAACCTACCGCTTCGGCACGATCTTCGGCCCGTCAGCGGGTATGCGCTTCCACACCGCGGTGAACAAGTTTATTTGGCAGGCGGTGCTGGGCAAACCGCTGACCGTCTGGCAAACCGCCTGGCAGCAGAAGCGGCCCTACCTCGACCTGCGGGACTGCCTCGCCGCGATTAATTTCACGATTGACCGCGACGGCTTTGACCGGCAGACCTACAACGTCGTTACCAACAACTACACCGTTGAGCAGATCGTCGCGACCATCAAGCAGTTTATTCCCGAACTGACCGTTGAATTTGTTGACTCGCCCATTATGAACCAGCTCTCCTACGACGTTGACGCGGCCAAGCTCGCGGCCAAAGGCTTCCAGGTCCAGGGGGATTTGGTCCAGGGCGTCGAAGCCTCGATTAAAATGTTTTCTAACCTCAACCTGCCATGAGCGATATCCACCTCAAGCCCGTTATTGATTTCGGTAAGATGCCGATTGCCAACGCCTTTCTCACCCCGGACCAGTTCGCGGCTGAATTTTTTTATCCCATGGTCGTGGGCTTTGACCCGGCCACCGCGGCCATTGGCCTGGTCCACCGCGTGCCGCCGGAAAAGATGTTCCACGACCACTACGCGTTTTTCTCGTCCACCTCAAAAGGCATGCAGCGGCATTTCCACGAGACCGCGGAGAAGCTCTTGCCGTATGCCAAGCAGGGCCTCGTGGTCGAGGTTGGCAGTAACGACGGCATCATGCTGGAAGCTTGGAAAGAATTAGGAGTACCGGCAATCGGCGTCGAGCCGTCCTCGAACGTTGCCGAGGTTTCTCTAGAACGCGGCCACCGCGTGATTACCGCGTTTATGAATGAGCAGACCGTTCAAGAAATCTTGGGCCAGGGCAACGTTTCGCTGGTGTACGGCGCGAACGTCTCCTGCCACATCGAAGGATTCGAAGCGTACCTGCAGGCGGTCAGCCGCCTGATCGGCCGCGAGGGAGTGTTTGTGTTCGAGGATCCGTACTTTATTGACATCGTCGAAAAAACTTCCTACGACCAGATCTATGACGAGCACGTCTGGTACTTTACCGTCACCTTTATCAATACCATGCTTCGTCCGTTCGACCTGCAGGTGTTTGACTGCGAGCACCTCGACACCCACGGCGGCAGCATGCGGATGTACGTCGGCCACCCCGACACCCATCCGGTCAAGCCCGGCGTGGCCGCTTGGCTCGCCAAAGAAAAAGACTTGGAGCGGCAGCTCACGGTTTTGGCTGCGAACATCAAACAGTCGAAAGTCAAGCTGCTGGAGATTCTGTCCAACGTGAAAAAAGAAGGCAAAAAAATCTGCGGCTTTGGCGCGACGTCCAAGGGCGTGATTATCTGCAACTACTGCGGTATCGGTCCGGATTTAATTCCATTCATCACCGACAACACGCCGGCCAAGCAGGGCACCTACTACCCCGGCGTTCACATCCCCATCAGGCCGCAAGAAGCGTTTAAGGCCGTTGACTACGCTTTTCTGTTTGCCTGGAACCATTTTAAGGAAATCAGCGCTTCCCAGTCGTGGTTCACCAAGCAGGGCGGCCGCTGGATTACCCACGTGCCGCAGCCGCATGTTATTACCTAGCGGATCTTGCGGAATTACCAATAACCAAATTTCAATCACCAATGAATGACCAATCATCAATTTTCAATAACCAAACGCATGACCTGCATTGATCATTGGTGCTTGGTGCTTGGTCATTTTGAAACTCCTGCTTATGATCGAACCCAACCAGTGGACCACGTTTGCTAATTTAGTGCTGCAACCGCGAGACGTAACTGCCGAGGCGATTTTTGTTCACGGCTGGGGTGACCAGCGCGATGCATTAATTGCCCTGGTTGGGCAGTGCTACCGGCAGGGCCGGGCGAAGCTGATTATCTTAAACGGGCACGAGCATTACGAGATCGGCGGGCCGGGCGTAAGCTACTGGCGCTCGGCGCTGGTCGAACGCCACGGCGTGCCTCCGGCCGCCATTCAGACGATCCCGGCCGCTGACCACACCGGCGCCGAAGCCGAAGCGCTGATGGAGTTTGCCAAGAAGGAAAATCTCAAGTCTGTCGTGATTGTTTCTCATCCAATCCACCTCGTTCGGGCGATGCTCACCCAGATCGGCGCGATGCGAAAGCACGGTTTGGACCTTAAGCTCTACCCGCAGACGCTCGCTGATATTGATTGGAACGAAGTCATCAAGATTCACTCGCTGACGGCCCACCAACCGGAAACCACCCGGCGAATCGCCCGGCTGTTCGGGGAATCTGCCCGGATCGCCAGGTACAACCAGCATCGAGCGGCGGGTGATGACAGCTTTCCGATTGCGACGATTGAGGAGGGGATTGAGTATTTCCGAAAAATGACGGATGTAAAATTAAAAATCAAAAAGCAAAAATCAAAGGTACAAATCAAAGCTGAAAGATTTGATATTTAATATGTAACTTTGATTTTTTATTTTTAATATTTGCTTTAATTTAAAGCTTTACCATTGGATATGAAAATCCTCATGACCGGCGGATTGGGAATGCTCGGCAGCGAGATCCGCAAATTGGCCGAAGACCTCTACGCTCCCGGCTTTGACGAGCTTGATGTCACCAATGCCGAGAAGGTGCTGGAGCAATTCAAAGCCTACCAGCCTGACGTGGTGCTGCACCTGGCGGCGATGACTAGCCCGCCGGAACACGAAAAAAATCCCGAGCCCGGGCTGCGCGTTAATGTCATCGGCACGGCGAACGTCGCCTTGGCCTGCCGGGCGGTCGGTGCCAAGCTCGTCTACACGTCGAGCGACTACGTGTACCACGGGCCCGGACCACACCGCGAGGACGAACCCGTAACTTCGCCGTACCGGTTTGGCTGGTCCAAGCTGGGCGGGGAGTGCGCGGTTCGGCTGCTCGAACAGCACCTGATCCTGCGCTTGAGCTTCGGCCCGGTTCCGTTTCCCTGGGATAAAGTTTACCGCGACCAGTGGAACTCAAAGCTCTACGTTGACGAGATGGCGCCGCTGGTGCTGGCCGCGGCGCGCTCTAAGGCAACCGGCGTGCTGAACCTCGGCGGGCCGCGGACCACCCTCGAAGCCTACGCCCGCCGCAGTCGGCCGGAGATTGAAGCAATTCCCAAGCCCGACTGGGTGCCGGCTGATACCAGTCTTGATTTACGTAAGATGAAAGCCGCCCTCGGTATTAAAGACGAGCAATTGTTACTCAAACGGTAATCGCAAAATAATGAAAGTGCCATTCGTTGATTTAACTACCGTCACCCAGCAGGTCAAGGCGGACTACCTGTCAGCCGTAAGCGCGCTTTTGGACAAAAACCACTTTATTTTAACCGAGGAAGTGGCGGCGTTCGAGCAGCAGTGGGCCGCGACCGTTGGTACGAAGTACTGCGTGGCGGTGAGTAACGGCGCGGATGCGCTCTACCTGGCACTCCAGGCCTGCGGCGTCGGAGCCGGCGACGAGGTGATTACCCAGGGCAACGCCTACAACGCCAGCGTGACGGCGATTATGCGTACCGGCGCGGTGCCACGCTTTGCCGACGTTAAGGCCGATACGCTCACCCTTGACGTCAGCCGGATTGAGCCGCTGATTAACGAAAAAACCAAAGCGATTCTGCCGGTCCACCTCTACGGCCAGCCGAACGACCTGGCGGCGATTACCGCGCTCGCTCAAAAGCACCAGCTCAAGGTGATCGAAGACTGCGCCCAGGCTCACCTGGCGACGTTCGAAGGCAAGCTGGTGGGCGGCTGGGGGGACGCGGGTGCATTTAGTTTTTACCCAACCAAAAACCTCGGCGCGTTTGGTGATGCCGGCGCGGTAACGACGAACGACGAGAAAATGTACCGGGAAATTCTCGCCCGCCGCGACCTCGGTCAGGTTCAGAAGAACGACCACCGCTACTTGGGCACGAACATGCGCTGCGATCCGGTTCAGGCGATCGCCTTGAGTCTGAAGCTTAACTACTTGCGAGCGAATACCCAGGCCCGCCAAGCGGCAGCGCTTCGCTATGATGAGCTCATCGCCAAGATTAGCGGAACGGTCATAACGCCAGTGGGGCGTTCGCCTCAAGCCGAGCACGTCTACCATCTCTACGCCGTTCAGATTAACGGACGCGAGCGCGACGCGGTGATGGCGACGTTAATCGAGCAGGGGATTCAGCCGGCGATTCACTACCCGACGGTGGTCTGCCGGCAGCCGTTCTACCACGGTCCGAAAGACAGCTGTCCAGTGGCCGAGGCTGCCGCTAAAAAAATTCTGTCGCTGCCGCTGTTTGTCGGCATCACCGAAGCCCAGCAGCAGTCCGTCGTCGACGCGCTCGCCGCGGCCGTAAGAACCTCATCAGGATGAAACAGGCCCATCGTATGACCGATCAATCATCGCAACGGGCTGATTGGCTGGAGTCCGGGCGACGGTTTATTCTGGGCCGGACTCCATCGCATCGGCTCGGGGAAGATTTTTTCAATTTTTACGGCTGGCTTGCGCCCCAGGCTCGCGGCCGGGTGCTCGATGCCGGCTGCGGCAGCGGCTTGAGCACGTTTCTGCTGGCGCACCGCGCAACGGAAGTCTGGGGCATTGATGTATCCGAGGCGGCAATTGCCTTTGCGACCGATTGGTATCTCCGGCCGCACCTTCGTTTTTCGGTCGGTGATCTGCGCACAGTCGCGCTACCCGACTCGTACTTTGATGTGATTGTGCTGACGTTTGTCATTGAACAGCTTGATCGTGAAGCGCAAGCACCGCTCCTGCAGCGGCTGCAATCAGCACTGGCTGTCGGCGGCACCTTAATCATCGCCACGCCGAACCGGCTCGTGACCTCTCCGCGCCGTCGCCGATCCGGTAATGCCTGGAACGTCAAGGAGCTCAGCCGTCAAGAGCTGACCGCACTGCTCTGCAGCGTCGGGTTCACCAGGCAGGAGTGGTACGGGCAACGGATGGTTTTTCGGCCGCTGGTTTGGTATCCGATTCGCGGCTTGATTCGGCTGCTGGAGCGAACGGTTGGTCGGCCGTTCGGCTTTTACGGCCGGCGCGAGTCGCCCCGCGTCAAGCCGTGCCAATGGTACTGGCAACCCAAAGAGTTTATTATGGTAACCAAAAAATAACCTATGGCCCGCAGCAAGTTCTACTTTCCCGGTAGCCGCAAGCCAAACTTTTCAAAAATCAAGCGCGTCAGCTATGACGACTACTGGACCGAGCGCGGGTTTCAGATGCGCTCGAAGCTGATGGAGCGCGAGGTGATTTTTTTCGATTGGATTACCCGGGGGTCAACCGTGCTCGACGTCGGCTGCGGTACCTCGCGGCTGCTCTTTGAGCTCAAGGCCCAAAAGCAGTGCCGCGTGGCCGGTGCCGACATCTCGCCGCTCGTGGTCGCCAGCCTGCAACAGGCGGGCATTGACGCCTTTGTCGCCAACATCGAAGACTCCGCCTTTCAGCTGATTGACCACTACGACTACATCATCTGTTCAGAGACGATCGAGCATCTCTCGCAGCCTGAAGAGCTGATCGCCAAGCTCAAAGCCGCCGCCGACTACCTGGTTCTGTCCGTACCGAATTCAGCCTTCTACCGCTACCGGCTCGGCCTGATGTTCCGTGGCCGGTTTTTCACCCAGTGGATGTCGCACCCGTCTGAACACCTGCGCTACTGGAGCCACACAGATTTTCTCGACTGGCTCTCGGCCATGGGGCTGACCGTGGTTACCTTCAAAGCCTCGAACGGCTTCGAGCTCAAAGACATCTGGCCAAACATGTTCGGCCACCAGATTTGTTACCTGGCTAAAACCAACCGATGAAGCTGATCTACCTCGCCAACGTCCGGGTCCCGACCGAGAAAGCCCATGGCCTGCAAATTATGAAGATGGCCGAGGCGTTTCGCCACTGTGGCCACGACCTCGAGCTTTGGGTGGCCCGGCGGTTCAATGCCCAGTTTGCCGGCGTTGATCCGTTTGCCTACTACCGCGTCAGCGAGCGGTTTCCGATCAAGCGGCTGTGGCTGATTGACATGGTGGAAACTCGCCGGTCATTCCACGGCTTGAGCGTGGTGATTCAAAACACCTCGTTCGCGATTTCGGCGTTCTGCTGCCTGGTCGGCCGGCGGTTCGAGCTGCTCTACTCGCGCGACCAGTTCTCACTTTTCTTGCTGTCTTTTTTCCGAAAAAATTTAGTCTGGGAGATGCATGAGTTTCCGCGCTCGAACCGATGGCTCTACCGCCGGCTGATGAAGCGGCTGGCCGCTATCGTCGTGATTACGAGGCAGCTCAAAGATTTGGTGGTCGCCGAAGGCGTCGAACCTGGGAGAGTTACGGTCGCGCCTGACGGCGTTGACCTCGCCGCGTTCGCGATCTCTGAAACCAAACAACAGTGCCGGCAGCGGCTCGGGCTGCCGAGCGACATGCGCCTGATAGTCTACACCGGCCACCTCTGGTCTTGGAAAGGCGTCTATGTACTGGCCGAGGCAGCCGCTTTTTTGTCTGCCGATTGCCTTGTCTTGTTCGTCGGCGGCATGGAGTACGACCTGGAGAAGCTCAAGCGTTTCGTCGCCGATCGCGGGTTGCCGCGGATTCAGTTTGTCGGCCTTAAACCGCCGGCCGAGATCGCCTACTGGCTCGCTGCTGCCGACTGCCTGGTGCTGCCGAACTCCGGCCAGCGGGAGATTTCACGGCGGTACACTTCGCCGCTCAAGCTCTTTGAGTACATGGCGGCCCGGCGGCCAATTGTGGCCTCACGGTTGCCTGCCATCCTCGAAATTCTCAACGAACGCAACGCGATTTTAGTCGAGCCGGACGAACCCAAGGCGCTGGCCGCCGGAATCGAGCAGGCCTTGAAAAATGAGGCTTTTTCTGCTATGATAGTGAAACAAGCTTTTGCCGACGTCCAGGGCTTTACCTGGCAGCAACGGGCCCAGCGCATCTTGTTGGCGCTGGTTAACGCCTAAGGCGTTTACCCTATGGAGTTATCAACAAAAACGAAAATTAAGGTTCACTTTCAACGGTTTGAATTTAAGTACCAGCTGCCGGTTGAAACGATCGAGGGGCTGCTGCCCCAGCTCTTGAAGTACCTGGAGTTCGATCCATACGCCCAGCGGCTACCCGGCCGTCAGTACACCGTGGCCAGCCTGTACTACGATTCGGCCGGTCTGGACTGCTACTACCAGAAACTGGCTGGTCTGCGAACCCGAAAAAAGCTGCGCGTCAGGTTGTACGACTTCAACCTCAAACCCGAGACGCCGGTTTTTTTGGAAATCAAGCGAAAGTACGATACCGTGGTGGTTAAAGACCGTTTGACCATGAGCTACCAGGCTTGCCAAGACCTGCTCGTCAATAACAAGAAGCCGGCGACGCCGCTGTCGGATCATGACCAGGAAACGCTGAATGAGTTCCTCTGGCTCAAGCTCTACAACGGCATGGTGCCGCAGGTCATGGTTCTCTACGATCGCAAACCGCTGGTGGGCAGAGTTGACCCCCAGTTCCGGGTGACGATTGATTCAAACGTCCGAACGTTTACCGCCGACTGGCTGACCGCGAAGGGCATCGCCCAGCCGGTCAGCCGCGGCATTGCCGTGCTCGAGGTGAAGTTCAATAACGTGCTGCCGTTCTGGTTTCACCAGATCATCCGGCGGTACAACCTGGCCCAGCAGCCGTTCTCCAAGTACTGCCGGTCGCTGGAAACCTGCCAGCCGGCGCTCTCCGCCGAGAGCTCGCTCGAGATCTACCAGGCACAGCTTGGCTTATCGTCTTGAAACATGAAACCTGAACCCCGCACCGCAGCCTTATTGCTGGAGCTTCCTGTGGTGCGGGGTTCATGCTCCATAAACTACTTAAGTAAACTAACCCTATGCTCGAACAGCTTTTCTCAACCACCCAAGGTTATGCAGTAGTGGCGCTCAACCCGGCCATCATACTATTTAACCTCCTGCTCGCGTTCGTGCTGTCGCTCATCATCGCCCTGGTTTACAAGGCTACCCACCGCGGCCTCTCGTACTCGCAGACATTCGTTACGACCCTGATTATCAGCGGTATCGTCATCGCGGCGGTGATGATGGTGATCGGCAACGACATTGCCCGGGCGTTCGGCGCCTTCGGCGCGTTTTCATTGATTCGCTTCCGGACCGCGATCAAGGACGCCAAAGACATGGGCTACATCTTTTTGGTGCTCGCCGTCGGCATGGCCGCCGGCACCAACAACTACCTGATTGCCCTGGCCACGACGGCGGTAGTCCTGATTATCCTCTTCGCCCTGTACAAGCTCAACTTCGGCTCAATCCGAAAGTTCGACTACCTGCTGAACTTCAGTCTGGACACCAGCCGTCAAGCCGAAAATATTTACAAGCCGGTGTTTGACCAGTACCTCAAGAGCAGCAGCTTGCTGAACATCAAGGCGATCGAGAGCGGCCAGGTGCTGCAGCTAAGCTTCAGCATCAAGTTCATCAGCGAGAGCGACGCCCAAAGCTTCATCACCGAGCTGGAGCGGCTGAACGGCATCGCCAACGTCAATCTGATCACGGCGAAAAACGACGTCGAGTACTAGCGGTCTCGCGGGCTATGGATTTTGCCGAGCTGAAAAAATACTTGAATGAAGTGTACGCCCCGGCCTTTGAGCGCTGGCGCGGGCGCAACACCTACTTTCACGACGACATCCTGCGTTTTTTTCGTTACGCCGTGCCGCAGAACGCCCGGGTACTCGGGATTGGTTTTAACGACGGCTGGCTGGTGGACGCCGTTAAGCCGCAGCGGGGCGTGTACGTCGGGATGAGCGAGGTACTCAACCGCCAGGGAGCGGCCCGCTACCCGAAGCTGCACTTCGTTGACGATCAGTCGCCCGATCGGTTGCCGCTCAACGAAACGTTTGACGCGATCATCGTGTTAAACAGCATCGGTTTAGTGCCGGACATTCAGCCGTTTCTGCAGCGGCTCCACCAGGTGGCAGCGCCGCGGACTCGTATCTTTATCAGCTACTACAACTACCTCTGGGAGCCGATTATCAAGCTGGCCGAGCGGCTCGGGCTCAAGCAGCGCCAGCCGGTTCAGAACTGGCTGTCCAGCGCCGATATTGCCAACCTGTTTGACCTCGCCGGGTTTGAGGTGATCCGCACGGGCTCTCGGCTGCTGTTGCCGGTCTATGTGCCGCTGCTCTCCGCGTTCTGCAACCGGGTTTTGGCCCGGCTGCCGCTGATCAACCGGCTCAACTTTTGGAACTACGTCATTGTCCGGCCGCGGCCCAACTATCAGCCCGACCGGCCCTACGCCGTGTCAGTGATCGTGCCGGCTCGCAATGAGCGCGGCAATATTAAACATATCGTCGAGCGCCTGCCCCTGATGGGCAGCGCCACTGAACTGATTTTTATCGAGGGCGGTTCGAGTGACGGGACGCTGGAAGAGATTAAACAGGTCGCTTCTACCCCCCAACCGAGTCGTAACCCGACGATCCGCTACGCGGTTCAAGAGGGGATAGGGAAAGGCGACGCGGTTCGTAAGGGTTTTAGCCTGGCGACGGGCGACATCCTGATGATTCTGGATGCCGACCTCACCGTGCGGCCGGAAGAGCTGCCGCGGTTCTACGAGGTAATGGCTGGCGGCCACGCCGAGTACGTCCAGGGCAGCCGGCTGATTTACCCGATGCGAAAAGAGGCGATGCGATTTCTAAACATCCTCGGCAATAAGTTTTTCAGTCTGGTGTTCTCGTGGCTGCTCGGCCAGCGGTTCAAAGACACGCTCTGCGGCGCCAAAGTACTCTTCCGCAGCGACTACGAGCGACTGGCCAACCAGCGCCACTACTTCGGCGACTTTGATCCGTTCGGCGACTTTGACCTGATCTTCGGCGCCAGCCGGTTGAGCCTGAAGATGACGGAAATCCCGGTCCACTACCAGGAACGTTCGTATGGCAGCACCAACATCAGCCGGTTCCGCCACGGCTTGCTCCTGCTGCGGATGTGCCTGTTTGCCGCGCGAAAACTGGAGTAGTTTGAAACCGGTGAACCGTGCACCAGGAACTATGAACCGCTGTTCTGTTCGCAGTTCAAAGCTTTTAAGATTTACCATCCTATGAAACTGCCCGAACGCAAAAATCTAATCATGACGAACGACGAAGATCCGCTCAACTTTTACTACTACCCCTTGATCGGCCTGGTCTACCGCAAGCGCTTGGCCAACTCGTTGCGCTTGCTGGGGGACAAAAAATTTGACCAGCTGCTCGACATCGGGTTTGGCAGCGGCATTCTGTTTCGGGAGCTTGGTGAGCGCGCGACGCAGACCCACGGTATTGAGGTTCACGACAAGGTCGAAGCGGTCGCCACGGCGCTGGCCGCCGAGGGCCTGCATCCTGCCCTCCACCATGCCGGCATCGAGGCGATCCCGTACCAGGATCAGTTCTTTGACGCGGTGATCAGCATCAGTACGATGGAGCACCTCGACAACCTCGACGCGGCGCTGCGAGAGGTTAAGCGGGTGCTCAAGGCCGGCGGAGTCCTGGTGCTGTCGTTTCCGGTCCGTAACGCCCTCACCGACACCTTCTACCGCTTGTTCGGGTTTAAGCCGCGCGATATCCATCCCAACAGCCACGCCGATATCATCGCCGCGGCTCAAAAGCATTTTCGTTTGAGTAAAAAGAAGAAGTTCCCGCCGCTCCTGCCCGACAACCTCTCGCTCTACCTCTCGTGCCGGTTCGTTCGTGAGTGAGGAAGGTGACTTTCTATGGGCGCTGGCGTTACTACCATGCTAAAAAAGAATTACCCCGCGTTGATCATTGCCGCCGCGGTCGGGTTTATCATGCTGCTGCCGCAGCTTTTTTTAATTGCCGATCTGGGTAATCAGTACCAGGGCATCGCGATCACCGAGATCGATAACGATGACTTCTACTACTCGCGAATCAAAGACGCCTACGACGGCAAGCTGTTAATTTCCTCGCCACGAATCTATAATCCCGATCGCGTGCCCGCGGCCATCCCCGGATTTGGTGAGTTTTTAGTCGCCCTCGTCGCCCATATCGTGCAGGTTTCGGTCGGCACTATGGCAGTGGTCGGCAGCTTCCTGTTTCCGGCCATACTCTACCTCGTCTTATTTTTTTTCACCCGGACGGTTACCGGCCGGCCGCTGCTGGCGCTGCTGGCGCCGGCGACCATCATCCTGGCCTCGAACATCGCATTTTTTCCCGCCGAGCTCATCAAGCTCTTTACCGAACCGGCGGCATTAACGCCGAGCGCGTACCTGCGGCCGATCCACCCGCAAATCTCATCGATCCTTTTCTTTTCATTCCTCTGGGCCTGGTACCTGGCCTGGGATCGCCATCAATGGCGCTACACGATTGCGAGCGGAGTGCTCTTCGGCGCGCTCTTCTACACCTATTTGTACGCCTGGACCTTTGCGGTGGTTTTTCTGGGCTTGCATGTTTTGCTGTTACTGATTAAACGGGAGTACCAGCGCGCGCTGCAGATGGCGGCGATCGTCGCGATCGGGGCATTGGTAAGTATCGGGTACTGGTGGAACTATTTGTCGGTCGCGTCTTTACCAAGTTATAGCGAGCTCACCAAGCGGTTTGGATTTTATGACTCAAGAAAGCCATTTTTTAGCACCTTTCTCCTCCTCGACGCAGTCTTAATCAGCTTGTGCGCTTTTTTTAGAAAATGGTCAGGCCGTGCCATTACTCTTTGTCTCACGCTCGTTTTGACGTCGGTAATCGTGATCAACCAGCAGGTGGTGAGCGGCATCAGATTTTTTCCCGGCCACTACCACTGGTACTACATCGTACCGATCTCAACGCTGATTATCCTTTGGGCCGTGTATGAGTGGCTGGCGTCATGGCGTCCGAGAGCGCTGCTCACGATTTTTCTCGTTGGCGCCGCACTCGTCGCCGGTGTGAACGGCATCGTGAGTCAGTACCAATACTACTTGCGGGAACGGCCGGCGTACGCTGACGCCCAGCGCTACACAGCGGTGTATCAATGGATCAACGAGAACGTCGAGCCCGGCGCGGTGGTGCTCGTTCACGAGGGAAAGCTCGCTGATAAGCTGACGGTGTTCACCTCGGTGTACAGCTACCTGCCGCACCGGACCGACCGGCAGTACGTCATTGCCCAGTCATACTTTCGCCACACCTACTTCACCAAGCTCTACCTCGACGGTGATCGCGATCCGGAAAACGCGGTTCGGGCCGACGACTACACGCTGATGTACACCCTGTTCGGCTACTACAACCTCTACCGCTACGATTGCTACGCCTGCTTCAGCGAGCCGGAGCTCCAGCAGCTCAAAGACGACTACCGTGAGTACCTCCAAAACGATTTCAATGCTAATCTAAAAAAGTATAAGGTTAATTACGCCCTCTGGGATACCAAGTCAGGCACGGGGTGGAACCTCGACGAGTACCACTTCATGCAGTTCATCACTGAGATTAACGGCGTCCGGATTTACCAGGTTTCCTAAACAAGCGCTATGAAGGTGAACAAAAAAAGTGTTCAGCATCTTTTACTCGGCGGACTGCTCACCATCGGTGTGGTCATTGGGCTGGCCGCCGGGTCGTACTTCTTCTATTTCCGGCACCTAACCCGGCTGGAAATCTACGCCCGCCACCACGGGGAGATCCAGTTTATCAAAAAGTTGAGCAATGTACTGTTCGTGCCGCAACTTTTTACGCCGGAAAAGCTGCCGCGCTACGACCTCATCGTCAAGCGGCAAGATCTGGAGTTTCTCAACTCGAACCTGCCTGCCGGTTACGTCGGCGCGCTCTTGAGTGACCAGAACCGTCAGTCGGTGCCGGCGACGTTTCTTTCAGGTAGCGAGGTTCGCAAGGTTGAAGTGCGCTACCGCGGCGACACCGACATCCACTGGCGCGATCCCCAGAAATCGTGGCGGGTCAACTTTCCGGTGGAGGAGCCCTTTGACGGCAGCAGCGCGATTAACCTGATTATTCCGGTTGACCGTGGCTACCTGCTCGAATCGCTCAACTTTTATCGGGCAAAAAAGCTGGGCCTGTTGGTGCCCGAGATAAAGTTTGTCAACTTATTCGTTAATGGCGCTCGTCATGGCGTCTACTGGCAGGTGGAACAGTGGGGGCCGGAATTTTTAGCGCGAAATGGCATTGCGACCTCAACCAACCTGTATGGTTCGGCCGAGTTTGCCGATCTCGAAGGGCTGCCAAGCGGAGGATTCAGCACTGCCAGCGCCTGGCGAAAGTACGCCAGCAAGGCCGACGGCATTGACGACTACAGCGACCTGCAGCGCCTGCTCGACGTCATTAACCTGCCCTCGGATGAGGCGCTTAACGAGCAAATCGGTACGGTTATTGACTTTGATAACTTTTACGCCTGGCAAATTAATCAGTACCTGACGATGAGTGACCACCAGTCAGGCATTAACCTGCGTCTGTATCCGGATCCGACAACCGGCAAGTTCAGGTTTCTGCCCTGGGATATCATGATGGGCGACCCGCTGCCGCCGTACGTTGAAGCAAACTACAACCAGCTCATCACCCGCATACTTTCGAACCGGGCATTCCTCCACGAGCGCAACCTCCGGCTCTGGCAGTACGTCGGTGATGAAGCCACGCTGGCTGATGACCTCGCGTACTACGATCAGCTCGATGGCCAAACCCGCGGCGATTTCTATAAGGATTCATTAAAAGTAGAGAGCAACCTTGCGTATCGAAGAAAAATTCGCACTCTTCGACAGCAAATAGTGGACCGGGTTAAAGCGCTAAGAGATAATTTAAACTATGCAAACGCAACTTTTAGCAATTTCCAAAAGATCGACGATACCCATGCTTCGTTTGATTTGACTACTAGCGGGTTTAGCGCAATTAAGCTAGTAGGCATCACCATTGATACTGAATGCGACAGTCGTTGGACTATTGCACGTCAGCCTAACGGTGATGACGTCGTTAATCTTATCCCATGTAGTGACGAGACACGGTTACACAATACTGATAAACTTAGCTTCTTGGTTTATTCTGACAAGATGGTAGATGGTGATTTTTTACGGCTGGCTTCTAGCACCGAACGTTTTATTCTTACTACTAATAGAACATTGAGCCAACAGTTTCTTAACGATAAACAGATTAAGTTTACCGTTATCAATGCGGTGACGGGTGAAACAGTTGAACCGATATTTAATTAGCTATGAAAATTCTCTACGTCGGGTTTAACGAGCTCTACCACACGGCCGACAAAGTCTACCTCCATGGCTTACACAGCAACGGCGTTGACGTTATTGAGTGCTTTTTAGTCGAGCGCGGCGTCAAACGGTATACCCGCCTGCTTCGCTGCTTTCTGCAGCACCGCCGGAGCGTAGATTGGTTTGTCGTCGGCTACGCCAGCCCGCAGGCCGTCGTGTTTTTACGGCTGCTCACGTTTAAAAAGATTATCTACAATGCGGTTTCGTCCGAGTACGAGCGGATGGTGGTTTCGCGCGGTCTTGCCAAACCGTTTTCACTCAAGGGCTTCTACTACTGGCTGCTCGACTTCCAGGCCAGCCACTGCGCGTCGCTCTTGATGCTCGAGAGTCAGCACCAGATTGATTATTTTCGCTCACTGTTTAAAATCAGTGCGAAAAAGTGTTTCCTTGCCTGGACAGGCGTTGATGGACGCATTTTTTATTTTGATGAGAAAGTCGCTAAATTTAGCCAATTTACCGTCATCTTTCGTGGCCGGCTCCTGCCGGAATCCGGTGCCGAGGTGGTCGTGAGGGCGGCGAAAAAATTAGAGGGTCAGGGAGTAAAATTTTTAATGGTGGCAAACGGCTTTTGGCTCAAAAAAATCCAGGCGCTGATTGATGAGCTCAAGCCAGCCAATCTGACGTTTTATACCGAGCATCTAGACGACGGTGAGCTGCGGCTGCTCATGCAGCAGTCGAACGTCAGCCTGGGCCAGCTCTCAAATCATCCGCGGCTGGAGCGGACGGTTCCGCACAAGGCGTACGAGAGCCTGGCGCTCAAGCTGCCATACCTGACCGGCCGAAACCCGGCGATTATGGAGCTGCTCAAAGAGGGCGAAACCTGTCTGGCTTGCAATCCGGCTGACGCCGACGATCTGGCAAAAAAAATCAGCTGGGCGAAAGATCACCCGACTGAATCAGCCGTAATCGCCCAGCGCGGCTATGAGCTCTACCGCTCGACGTTGACCGCGCAAGCGCTGGCGAGTCGTTTATTTAAAAAGGTAACGGAGCGCTAGTCGTTGCCACCGCGGGGTCACGAGTTGCGGCGCAGCATTTTTTTAAGCTGCTGGTAGAGACGGTTGTAGCCGGGCACCGCGCGCTTGAGCGGCAGGTGGACGTCACGATTGAGACGGTAACGGGCGCGGTCAAGAAGTGAAGGCTTCGGCTTCAAGCCAGCCGAGAATTGCGGCTGCTTTTTTTTAATTTCAATAATGATCGCTTTGAGCTCTTTAAGGTACGGCCGGTAGATGAGCCGCCGGGTTCGTCGGGTGATATTGTAGAGCAGCTTGTGGGGTTGAAACGTCAGGTTTGTGTAGCTATCGAGGGCGTGGAAGTGGTAGAAGACCAGCGGCGTGCCGTTGACCTGGACGGCGTTGTTTTTTTTCGTCAGCGCGTACTGGCTGACGTTCCAGGGCGCGAGGCCGGCGCCTAGGTTTTCGAGCACGTGCACGCCGGCGAAACGGTTCGGCCAGTCATCCAGGTAGAGCTGGTCGCCGAGCCGGCCGTTGTCGTAGAAGTCGAAGCACCAGTCCAGGCACTGCTGCCGCCACCACTCGAGGCAGGCGAGCCCGTTCCGATCGTTTCTAAAAACCAGCATGCCCACGTTATACGTGCCGCTGGTTTTTTCCAGGCGGGCCAGCTCGGGTGAGAACCGGTGGGGGATAATCAGGATTGAACGGTCCGCGAATGCTCGGTAAACCGGCTCGGGGTCGGCGTAGAAGTAAAGGTCGGCATCGAGGTAGGTAATCTGCTCTAAGATCGGGTTGGTTTTGAGGAGGTACAACGGCAGCGACGGTGAGCAGGTCCAGCAGTACTCGGCGGCGTTTCGGGCCGGTTTAACTGCCTTGAGCGCCGGATCCTCAAACTCCGCCAGGCTGATGAGCGTAACCCGATCGAGCTGTAGTGCCGAGAGGGTACGGTAGGTTTCGTCGTCTAAGCAAAGAATCCAGAGGGCGAAGTTTGGGCGTACTCGCAGCAAGGAACGATGCAGCGCGAGGCCTTTGTAGAGGAAGTTTCGGTCAAACAGCGTGCAAAAGTTATACCGCATGCGTTTGAGCAATTACCACGTAGTCGAGGGTGATGCCCCGGTGGCGAAACACGACGTCGAGCGCTAGGCCCAAGAGCTGGAGCGGAAAGCAGACGACGAGCGTACATATCTTTTTCAAGGGGTAGGAGTAGCGAAATTTCAATTTCATCCGATCCAGTCCGCCGGCGAACAGCTCGATGAGGAATGCCGAGATCAGCTGCCCAGTGGTGGCAAAGATGCCGGTGGTTTTTTGGATTGAAACCACGCGAAAGCCGTTGCGTTCGAGCAGCCGCTGGTGCTCGAAGCGGGTGAAGCGCCGGAAGTCGTAGGGTTGCTCGTGCTCGTCCCAGACAAACGGCATCGTCACCAGCAGCTTGCCGTCCGCTTTCAGCACCCGGTTGATTTCCCGAATCAGCGCGACCGGGTCATCGGCGTGCTCGAGCACCTCGGTAATGATGACGGCGTCAAAGCTCGCGTCGCCATAAGGAATGTGCTGGCCGTCAAAGAACGCTTCAACGTTTTTTTGGCTCTGGCTGTGACCGCCGCCCTCGATGTCAATACCGATGTAGCGCTGGCTGGCAAAGAGGTGGCGGTAGGGCTGGCTGCCGCAGCCGACATCAAGGATCGTACCGCCCGCCGAACACTGGCTGGCAAAGCGGTTGACGGCGCGGTAGAGAGAGCTTCGGCTGATGAAGTACGGATTAATCAGCAACGAGTACCAGCGCGGCGTAAAATTTCCCTGCGCCTCCCAGGTTAGAATTTTTTTGCCTATTTGTTTCATTGCCGTTTGGGTTTAAAGAGGTAGCCGCGGACCTGACACGGTTCGGGCGCGTTATAAATGACGACGCGTTCACCGGTAATGAACTCCTGGATCAGCTCCAGACCGGCACCCCGGGCCGCTTCCAACAGCTCGGTTTGGTTGATACACCACCCCTGGTATTCGGTGGCGTAGCCGTAGCGCTGCGCGTGCTGGACTGCCACAAATGAGGATGCTCTTTGAACTACCGGCAGACGGGTAACAAACAAGTAGCCACCGGTCGCACCAGCCAGCCGCCGCAGATCTAACTGCCAGTCTCGTGAATAGTAGAGCGAGGCGCTCGAGAACACGAGGTCGTAGGTTTGCGCAAGGCACTGGTCGGTTGAGTCAAACGTCACCTCCGGTACAAACTCGCTGCCGTTCTGGCACATCCGAGCCGTGTCCTTAATGGTGTAGCTCAGCGATCGGTTGGGTAAAAGTTTTTTCGCAATCAGGTAGTAGTGGCCGACGCCGCCGCCCCAGTCCAGGATGGAAACGGTTTTTTTGTCGCCGGCCGCCGTGGCGAGGACGTAGCCGAACGTCAGCAGCAGGTTGTGGTCCTTGAGCGATCCGGTGTCAATCGACGCTGATTCGTGGCTCAATCCCAGCGGTTTGACGCCCTTGAGTGAATCGAGAAACGCCGGCCAGCGGCTCCGGTACGCCTTGATGATGTCTGGGCTTTCCCAACCCGTGCCCTCGCGGTAGTCCGCCGGCCAGTCGGCCGCCACGTACTCCCACTCGTGCTTCGGCGGGGCGAAGCGCCCGGCGATCGCTTTCAATCCCAAAAATAGAATCGGCGGCAGCAGGGCCCTAATAATTTTTTTAATCGTTGCCATGGCGCTTGAATTGAATGTCAGCAAAATCAATAAACGGAAATACGTCCAAAAAACTGTTGGGTGTCGCGTTGTAGATCTCAACCTTCGGGTGGTTTTTTTTGACCTTTTGGTAGAACAGCCGGTAGTTTTTGAAGAGCTGCTTCACGTGGCCAATTTCGGCCTCGTAGCTCAAGACGACCACCCGCTCAAACCCCTGCTCTCGCACCGCTTCGGCGTCATTGGGGTCGAGGTTGTGATAGTTGGCGCGGTAGAAGTGCTCAATATCATGGATTGTTCCCTGGCGAATCGGTTTGGCCAGGAAGCTGTGCTCGCAGCCGAGGAGGTAAATTTTTTCAAACCCCAGGTAGACGGCGATCATCAGGCAGGCAAGGATAATGTTTTTGGGCGCCGGTACGGTCTTATCAATTGCAACGTTGAAATTAAAATGGTCGCTAAAAATTCCCTGCATCGAGAGGTAGTGCACCTGGTGGTTGATGAAGAGCTTTCGGCGGTCAATCAAATCTTTACCAACGACGTTGAGAAACATCTTGGTCGTCGTCTTGATCCGGTCTGACTTCTCGTGTAAGTTTCTGCCGAAAAAATCATCTTCAGCCCGCGAATCAAAAAAGCCAGTGTCGGTGATGACGTAGTACGACGGGTTGAGGCGGTCGAACGCCCGGTGCTTGATGAAGTCGTTGACCACAAACGTTTGCTCATCGCGCAGGCTGGCGAGGTCAACCTTATTGATTGAGGGGCCGGTACCGATGATGAAGCACCGCTTGCCTTGCTGGGAATTTTTTAGGGCTCGGTTGCGCCGCAACGTTTGCCGGTGCTTCAGGTTGAGCAGCCGGGGGTAGATGAGGTTGTTGTAGCCGTACCGCGGCGCGGTGCTCAATTTTTTTACCAATGAGGTAATCATAGGATTCCGCCGCCCCCAATGAGCCGGTAGTAGCCAAGCATCGCCGCCTGGGCTTCAAGGGTGAGCAGCTGCTCGGGGTGCCGGATGAACGCTTCAACCTGACGGTAGAGGCCGGCCTTGAATTTTTGGTCAAGCTCATCAGCGAGCGCGACCGGCTCCAGGCTGAAGCTGCCGATTGTTTGCCGGCTCAACATTTCGAGCGGCCGCAGGATCAGCCGTTGCCGCCTGGTCATCACCTCAACGCCCCAGCGTCCGGCCGACTGCCAGTTAGCTTGATAGGTAAAGAGCGCGCCGGTCTGGCTTCGGCCGCTGCCGGCGTAGATCGCCGCTTGGGGGTGCCAGTCAAAGCCGCCGGCAACTGAACAGCTCATCGTTTCGGGTTTGCCGCCGAGGTAAAAGGCCAAATCAATAACATGGGTTGAGTTCGCCAAGAACCACTGCCTGGCTTCGCCGCTTCGTTTCATCGCGTCAGGGATTCGGTCGAGCAGCTCGGTGAATTCGAAACAAAACGATAACACGCCGCCGTCTTGGGCGATCAATTCACGTGCTTTTATGGTTGAGGTATAGCAGCGGCGGTTGTAGCCGACGTAGACTTGGGCGTTCCGGCGTTTGGCGCATAGAGCCACCGACTGGATGTTGTCGTAGTCAAAGCCGGCCGGTTTCTCGACCAGCAGTGCCGGTACGCCGCGGTTGAGCAACGTGGTGGCAACCGTCCCCAGCTCCCGCGGGTTGACCGCCACGATGGCTTGGTGCGGCACGCTCGCGGTCGTTTGCAGCCACCGCTCGACGCCGCCGGTTACGACCGGCACGCCGGCTTCCTGCTCGAAGCGTCGGGCAGCGGGCTGCCCCCGGCCGACGACAGTAAACGGCACCTGCTGGGCGGTGAGGACTTGGGCGTAGGCGATGGCCATCGGGCCGGCGCCGACGATGAGCAGTTGTTCGTTGGTTGGTTTCACTTTATTTTAGCTTTTTAGCCGATAGCGGTTAGCTTTTAGAAGTCGCTCATCCTAAAAGCTATAAGCTAACAGCTGACCTCAAGGGTAAGCCATAAGCGATTTGCCCTTCGCCCCGATTACGTAAAAGGATAGTATCGGTACTTTTTTCGGCCATGCTTATTGAGAAACGTGCGTACCGCCTCGAGCAGCGGCAGGTGGAGCGCCGCTGATTCGCGGTAGGTCGGCAGCAGGCAGGTCCCTTGAGCCAAGAGCGATTCGACGATGCCGGTGGTTATTTGGCTCTGGAACGGTATCGGTGCGCTGCGCTCGAGCCAGCGCCAGTTGTGCTTGGGCTCGGCGATCCAGGTTTTTTGATCCGCTTCGCGGACGAGGTAGTACAGGTCGGGCGTAGCGATTTCAACCATGGTCGGCGCGTTACCGGTTGGGTAAGAGGTAATTTTTCCAATCGTTCCGTTACTAAACTGGAACAAGAGCGTACCGGTAAGCTCAAGAAATCCTTTTCGTTTGCTGGGGACTGGTTTGGCATTAAGGAAGCTCGTGTCAACGCGGTAGTCGGCGCAGCCGGTAAGGTAGGCGATGTGGTCCAGGTAGTGGATGGCGGTGGTCACCAGCGCGATTTGGCTGCCCGTCGCGTGGTAGGACAGCGCCGTCGTGGTCAGTTTCGTTTTTACGTCCCGGTAGGGCGGCATCAGCCGCATCGGGCAGTTGACCCAGGCTTTAGTTCGGCGGCGCTTAAGCAGCGTTTGGATTGCGGAAAAATCAGGCTTGGCGCAGAACAGTAGCTTTTCCAAAATGAGATAGCGGACGTCCGCTCGGTTGAGCAGCGCTTCAACGACCTGACGACGTACGTCCGCGTTGGTGGCGATAATAGCGACGTCAATGGCCGAGTGCTCATGGGGCAGCGTCGCAACGTATCGCGTGTGATGCCTGGTTTTCCCTCGGCCGGCCAAAAAACGCTGCTCGGCTCGCCGCAACGCTCCTGGCGCCGGATCAACCACCGTAATGTCGAGCGGTCGCTTGACCGCCTTGAGCGCTTGGAGGTGGCGGCTGCCGATAGAGCCGGCGCCGATGACGTAGATGCGTTTCATGTCAGGTTAAACAATTTCTTGAATGAGTTTCGGGTCGAGGTGATCCTTAGAGCAGTAGCTGGTCAGGCCGTGGTTCTCGACCCGCCGGAACTGCTGCTGGTAGGTTTCCTCGTAGTGGAGGTCGGGCGCGCCGTAAATTTCAATCGCCGGCGGGATGATGACAAACATCTCGTCATTTTCAAAAATCATCTTGGCCTGGTCGCCGCTGTCGAACAGCTCCTCGTGGGTTTTTTCACCGGGTCGGGGCCCGACGACCGTGGTGGTTATTTTTTCGTCCGTGTGGTACTTCTGGAGGAAGAGGCTGGCCAGGTCGGGTAAGGTGATTGACGGCATCTTGAAGATAAATATTTCCCCGCCGCGGCTCACGTGCGCCGCTTTGAGGATCAGCCCGATCGCCTGCTCTTTCGACATTAAGAAACGCGTCATCTGGGGGTCGGTGATCTTTAACCCGCCGTTACGCTTTATTTGTGCCTGCCAGAGCGGCAGCACCGACCCGCGCGTCCAGGCGACGTTGCCGAAGCGAACGCAGGCAAAGCGGCTCTCGGAGCCGGCCATAAAGTAGTTGACGTTGGTGAACAGCTTCTCCATCATCAGCTTGGTGGTTCCCATGATGTTGTTGGGGTGGACCGCCTTGTCCGTCGAAACTGCGATCACCTTTTTGACGCCGTTGGCCAGGGCGGCGTCAATCACGTTTTTTGAGCCGATGATGTTGGTCTGAACCGCTTCGAACGGATTGTACTCGCAGAGCGGGACGTGCTTGAGCGCGGCGGCATGAAAGACGATGTCAACGTTTCGGAAGGCCAGCTCGAGCCGGGCCTCGTCGCGGATGTCGCCGATGATCAGCCGGATGTTTTTCGGGTAGTCGAGGTCCTCGAGCAGCTGGTACTGTTTGCTCTCGTCGCGGGAAAAAACCCGGATTTGCTTCGGCTCAAACGTCAGCAGCTGACGAACCAGCTCTGAACCGATGGCGCCGGTTCCGCCGGTAATGAGAATTACCTTGTCCTTGAACTCGTTTTGTTCCATATCTATTGGTTGAACTTTGAATTAAGGAGCTTTTAGCTGTTGGCTTTTAGGATATAGAAGGCTTTGTTGCCGCACCCTCTAGCAGCTATCAGCTAAAAGCTAAAAGCTGACTCGAGAATTTAAGATTTGCTATGATTCTTTAAGTATTCTTATTAAGGTACTCACGATGTGGCTGATATCTTTCTTCGTCAACCCCAGGTAGAAGGGCAGCGCCAGCGTCTGGCGGCTGACCGCTTCGGTGATCGGGAAGCTACCCGGGCGGTAGCGGTACTTTTTTCGGTAGTAGTTCATCAGGTGAATTGGCGGCAGGTACGGCTTGGCGTTGATACCACAGCGCTCCAATTCCTTAATCACTCTGTCTCGGTTGATTTTTTTGTCGAGCAACCGGACCACGTAGACGAACCAGGTGGAAACGTTGCCCCGGGCAACTATCGGCGCGGCGACGATTGTTTGGTACGGTTTGAGCAGCCGCCTGTACCGGCCGGCAATCTTTTGGCGTTGAGCAATCATCCAGTTGAGCTTCTCGAGCTGGGCGATGCCGAGGGCCGCGCTCATCTCGTCGAGCCGGTAGTTGTAGCCGAGCTCCCGGTGGTCGAGCCATTGGTCATTACGCGCCCGGCCCTGGTTACGCAGGCTGCAGCACCGCTCGTATACTTTTTTGTCATTGGTTACGACCATGCCGCCCTCGCCGGTCGTCATCTGCTTGTTGGGGTAGAAAGCGAACACCGCCGCGGTGCCAAAGGTTCCCGTTTTTTTGCCGCGGTAGGTGGCGTTAATCGACTCGCAGGCGTCTTCGATGATTTGGAGGCGGTGCCGTTTGGCGATGCGCACGATCGGCGCCATGTCGGCCGCCTGGCCGAAAATATGGACCACGAGGATTGCCTTGGTTTTTTTGGTGATCGCCCGTTCAATTTTTTTAGGATCGATGTTATAGGTAACCGGGTCGATGTCCACGAACACCGGCCTGGCGCCGACGTACTCGACGCAGTTGGCCGACGCGATGAACGAAAATGGCGTGGTGATGACCTCGTCACCCCTGGTAATGCCGGCCGTGATCATCGCGAGGTGCAGGCCGGCCGTACCGCTGCTCACGGCGCAGGCGTAGCGGGTGCCAATCAGCCGGGCGAAACGGCGCTCGAACTCCTGATACTTCGGCCCTAAGCTGAGCGAGCCGGAATTAAGCACCTCAAGGACGTATTTTCTTTCCTTAGCTGCCAGATACGGTTTTCCTGTCTGGTATTTTTTCATAATTTCATCGTTGAGTGTCGAATGAGCTGTTTTCTTGCTGCTGCCTAACTTTTACTATCGTTTCAGAAGGAATGAATCCGCGCAAAAGAGATAATGGATAACTGTAGACATCTTTACCAATAAAAGTTGCTGGCTGCGTCACCGTATTGCAGCCCAAGGAACTGTTATCACCAATAATCGCTCCCAGTTTAATCAGGCCGGTTTTAATACCTTCGATTTCGATTTCTTTCCCGGTGACTTTTAAGTTGGAAAGTTTGGTTCCGGCGCCTAAATTAACATTATTACCTAGAATGCTGTGCCCGACAAAGGCAAAGTGTGGTGCTCTCGCGTGGTTAAGAAAAACTGCGTTACCCACTTCTGACGCATGACCAATAATTACATTATCGCCGGTCACCGTATTGGCTCCAACGTAGGCCCCGTGCCTGATTTCGCAGTTTTCGCCAATAATTGCCGGGCCGTGGATCCACGCGCCTGGTTGAACTACGCTACCCTTACCTACGTAGACATTATTACCAACGGTCGCCCCCGGCATCACCACACCTAAAATTTTCGGCTTGAGGGTCTGCTTGATATACACCGCTAGTTTTTTAAGAAAATCAAACACGTACTCACAATCCTCGAACAAGGCTTTATGTTCGAACGCTGACACGTCAACGTAGTAAGCCAGATTTTTTAGTTCCATATTTTAAGAAAATCTTTAACAATTTTTTGATTACTATCAAAAGCAATTTTTTTAGGGAGGCTGTTCCGGTCAAACCATTTACTATCAACGACGTCGTCTAAGGCTTCCAGTGATCGGCTCGGGCTGTTAGCCAGGTAAACGACAGTTACGATATTAAATGGTTCAGTTTTATGTGGGTAGGTACCAGTGTAGATGCCGAATACTTTTTTGAGCTTAATATGCAAACCAGTCTCTTCTTTCAGCTCTCGAACAGCCGTTTTTGTCGGGTGTTCACCCCGATCAACAAAGCCCCCCGGTAGATCCCACCAACCTTTAAAGGGCGTCCGACCTCGCTTAGTTAATAGTAATTTATTTTTGTATAAGACTAAGGCAGTGGCAGTCGGTCGGGGATTTTGATAATTGACAAACTGGCAGCTGGTACAGGCTAAATGTCCATCTTGTCTTTTTTTTAATTTTTTGCCGCAGATTGAGCAGAATCGGTAGATCATAGACTATGGTTAGTTCAAGTTTATTGTTTCGCCCCGCGGAAAGTTGCGACCGAGGTACTCAGCGTCTTCTTCGGTTAGTCGCCAGCCCAGCGCTCCGAGATTTTCTTGTAGGTGGCCGGGGTTGGTTGATTTAACTAAGCCAACGACGTTGGGTTGGCTCGTCAGCCAGTTAATCGCAATCTGGGCCGGCGTCTTCTGGTATTTTTTCGCCAGCGGGTCCAAGAGTTTGGCGCCGGCCGTCAGCTGGTCATAGCCAACGATGCGGTAGGCGGTGACCAGCACGTTATGTGTGCGGCAGAACTCGAGTGTGCCGTTCTGCTCGTAGGACCGGGCCGGCAGATTGTAGTGAATTTGGTTACTGACGATGCGGTACTTGGTCGCTGCCATCGCCGCTGTCAGCTGCTCGACGTTAAAATTGCTGACGCCGACGTGCTTGATGAGTTCGTGCTCAAGCAAGAAGTCCATTGCCCGCATGCTCTCGGCAATCGGTACCTCCGGGTTCGGCCGGTGAATTAGGTACAGGTCTATCTGCTTGATGCCGAGCCGTTCGAGGCTTCGCTTGGCGGCCGCGATCACGTCATCATACTGCAGGTTACTCGCCCTGACCTTGGTGGTAATAAAGAGCTGCTGCCGGTCAAGATTTTTAATTACCCGGCCGACTAACGTTTCGCAGTAGCCGTCAGCGTAGCTCTCGGCCGTATCAATATGGCGTATGCCGAGCGAAACCGCTGCCTGGATCGCGGCGATGTCCAGCTGGTCGTCGTTAGCCGGGTCGTGTTCGGTCTCTCCGCCCATTTGGTAAGTACCAAAGCCCAGGACTGGCAGGCAGAAACCGTCAGCGCACTTCAGTGGAATCGTTCGGTTTTGCTGCTCGTCTATCATACTTAGAACGTATTAACTTGGCCGTTCACTTCGGTTAATGATTCGTCGGCTCGCAACCGCTCCATCGCGTCCGGCTCGACCAAGACCTCATTCCAGTAGCGTAGCATGAATGACTCACGAAAGCCCAGCGGCTTGAGCGGCCGGTTAAACACCAGCCGCTCAATCAGCGCGCTCGGGACGTTAAAGCCGAGGTAGCTGGCCGCGCCGGTGGTACCCGAAAACCGACAGTTGATTTCAAAGATGACCGGACCGCTCGCGGTTTGGCGCAGTTGGAAGTTGCACGGTCCGTGCAGCCCCAGCTTCGCGCCGACCTGTTCAATGAAGCTCGCCAGTTTTTGGTCGTGATAGAAGCGGGCTTTGTAGGTGTCGCCGCTGCGCAGCCAGCGTTGGGCCGTTACTACGCCGTAACATTTTTTGTCCCAGAAGAACGCGCCGCAGGTGTGCTCGCTGTCATCGTCGGCAAGGTACTCTTGGACGACGGCGTCGGGCATGGCTGCGAGCTGTTCCTGCAGTTCAGCCGTGGTTTGGACGACGTGGAACCCAATTGACCGGGCGCCGTGGCGCGGTTTGACCACGACGGGTAAGGCGATCGTCTCGAGCGCCTGGTTAACGTCACCCGCGAGCCACGTTTTCGGGTAGGGGAACTGATTCTTTTTGAGAAACTGAACGGTTTCCCACTTGTCGTCA
>MHIL01000020.1:0-147 GCA_001817495.1 Candidatus Buchananbacteria bacterium RIFCSPHIGHO2_02_FULL_56_16 | reverse complement strand
GCGGGTTTTTGATTCAATGGTGGCGCGCTCTCTGGCAAGAACCGGCAGCTCGACATCGGTGCCCGGAAAAAGCAGGTCAACGTTTTCCTGGTTACAAATTTCGACCAGTCTGGCGATGTAACCAGGGTCGTCGCAGCGCGGCACGAG
>MHIL01000019.1 GCA_001817495.1 Candidatus Buchananbacteria bacterium RIFCSPHIGHO2_02_FULL_56_16 | reverse complement strand
GAATTATCTCAAAGAACAGCTGTTTATTCGCTTCGTTGACTATGTTTACTTACTAACTTTCAACAGAATTTTTTTAATCATCTCTCATGTGGCTAAGTTGGATATGGGGGATTACAGGAGCCTTTTTGTTGGATCAGCATTCTTTGCATGTGGAGGTGGGGTTCCCTATGAGGACAGTATCTCGCTGATGCATTCATCCACACGGGGAGCGAATACCTACCTTGTTTCGCTTGATGGTTTTTCACCCGACGATTGGCTCTGTACGGTCTATGCCATAGGAGCAAGCGGGCATGGCCAAAAACAGTACCGATCTTTCCTTCTAGCCATCAAGTGCCTGGAGGAACATCTCGGGGCAAAAATCAAAGGGGTGATTCCAGGTGAAATAGGTTCCGAGATCAATGCGGTGTGGGTTGCCAACCAAAAAAGCATAGCCCTTGTGGATGCGGACATGGTAGGCGGCAGAGCTGTCCCCGAGGAACAAATGGACATATACGGTCTCTACAACATTCCAACCACTCCCGTGGTCCTCGTGAATGACCAAGGTGATCTGATTGTGGTGAAGGTCGCACATGATTCGTCGAAATTGGAAAATGTGTATCGAGCCTTCGCTATTGCATCAGGTGGATATTGCTACATTGCTAGTAGACCAATTAGCCAGGTCAAAGCGAAAGTACTTCTCCCTGGCAAGACGGTGTCTATGGCCATTTCCACGGGTCGGAAAATTCTTGCCTGTAAAACAGTGCCCCAGCTCATTGACGCGCTTCGAGAAAGCTGTGACTCGAGACTTTTAGCAGCAGGTAAAATCACAGCTAATGTTCTCAATGACGTGCCAGGCTTCCTCTCTGGTATGCTACGAATAAGTGGATCAGCGACATTTAGTGGCAAAGCGTTTGAAGTCCACTACAAGAACGAAAACATCATCCTGCTATGTGACGACGAATACATGTGTAGTGTACCGGACTTGATATCTATCGTAGATGCCAAGTCGTTGATGCCCCTGTCTAATAGCTTGCTGCAAAAAGGTAACAATGTGTTGGTATTTGGAACTCCCGCACTGCCAATATGGCGAACGTCAAAGGGAGTCGCAATACTTGGCCCAGCACAATTTGGATTTGATCACGAATACAAGCCAATCGGTTGTGAGGACAAATAAACGATGGGCTAAACCCAGAACCTTAATTTTATCTCAAAGTCGATGTGTCTTCATGAACATCGGCTTTTTTTATTGAATATTGAAAACCGAAGATTTGAATACCATAATCGCTTTTATAAAAATCTTTGTTTTCGACAATTTTGCTCATTTGAGATAAGATAACGATTGAAAGCGGCGCGCCGACGATGTTGGCATGCCCCAAAACGGCGACGGAAAAAAGCGGGAAAAGGCGAGGTGAAATCCCCCCCCAGACCCCCTTCCGTCCTGCCTGCCTTGCGGAGCAGGGCTTGGGGTGGGAAGCGTCTCCACTGTCTTGGTATCAAGACATCAAAACAAAACATTTTTCAATTCCTTTTAGAAGAAAAGGGGCCATGCGCCAAAATTGGAAAAAGAGAAAAATGTTTTGCTTTGCGCCGCCTAACTTCGGCGGGCGGAAACGCTGGAGCGGGGTTTCAAATCATTCGGGCGATTTTCGCTCAAAATAGATTCAAGCTTCGTTCAGTAATTGCGACCATTTCACTTGGTTACTACCTTTTGACTAAACAAAAATGGCTTTAATAAGTCATTTTTTTATACTTTCTCCTCATCAAAAAATTGATACAAAAATAAAAAAAGGGTATACTACCAGCACGTGAATCGTAACCAGTACGCCATGACCACCGTTATCATCTACACCACCCCCACCTGCACCTACTGCCGGGCGACCAAAGAATTTTTCAAAAAGCACAATGTGGACTTTCAGGAAATTGACGCTGCGGCCGACCGTAAGGCCGCCCAGATGATTGTCGAGAAAACCGGCCAGCTCGGCGTGCCGGTTACCATTATCACTAAAGACGATAAAGAAGAAGTGGTGCTGGGCTTTGACCAGCCAAAGTTGGCCGATATTCTTGGGGTCAGCCTGTAAAATTTTAACGATGGCTGAACTTATTCAAACCAAAGACGTCAGCCAGCCAGCGGTACAAATCATCACCAAAGCGGTGACGGCGTTGCTCAAAAGCCAGCCAACCGTGGTGCTGGCATTGCCCGGCGGCCGCAGCATCGTCGGCACACTCAAACAGCTCACCCAGGCGACGATTCCCTGGCAGCGCGTCCATGTCTTCATGGTTGACGAACGGCTGGTACCGATCGATGACGAGCAGAGCAACTTCAAGCAGCTCACTGAACTATTGCTCAATGCCCTGACCGCTGCCGGAACCTTACCGAAAGAAAACATCCATCCGTTTGTCTATCAACCCGACGAAAAGGACGCGGGCATCAAGAGCTACGAAACCGAATTGAAACGTTTTGGCGGTTGCTACGACATCGTACTCCTCGGCGTTGGCGAAGACGGACACACAGCGGCGCTGTTTCCCCGCCACCACTCAATCAGCGACCAGGCTGACTACTACCTGACGATGGCTGACTCACCCAAACTGCCGCCGAAACGAATGACCGCGTCGCGATCGTTACTGACCAGCGCGCGCTACGGCATCGCTCTGTTTGTCGGCGAAGCCAAGCGCCAGGCGCTGGAACGTTACCAGAATCAAGGTCTGGCCATTGAAGATTGTCCGGTAAAATTAATTGACGAGATTGAGTATGGCTACGTGGTGACTGATTTAACCTAGTCACCCCCTCGCCCACAAAAGTAAAGCCGCGGCTCCCTCTCCCACCAAGGGAGAGGGGTCTCGGATGAGGCGTTCTCGCAGCACTCCTCTCTCCCCTCGTGGGAGAGAGGTCGGGAGAGAGGGGGAAGTATAACATAACTATGAAAAAACTCTACCTCGCCTCCGACCACGGCGGCTTCCGGCTCAAAGAGCAGCTCAAACAATACTTTGACCGCCGCCGCCTCCCCTACCAGGACCTCGGCCCGAGCCGCTACCAGGCCGACGACGACTACCCCGACTACGCCCATCAGCTTGCTAAAAAAGTGGCAACAACGAACGGCCGCGGCATTTTGGTTTGCCGCAACGGCATCGGCGTCTGCGTCGTGGCGAATAAAACCGCCGGGGTGCGGGCGGTCGCGACCAGCAGCCCGGGTATCGCCAAAACCGCGCGCGCCGACGACGACACCAACGTCCTGTGCCTCGGGCAAGACTTTACCCCGCAGGCGCAAGCGATCCGGATTGTCGACGTGTGGCTCAAGACCAAGTTCAGCGGCGTCGCGCGCCACCGCCGTCGCCTCGGAAAGATTAAAAAAATTGAACGCCATACCTCACGATGACCCAGATTATCCCCGCCATTCTCACCGATAACCCCGACGAGCTCAACATGAAGCTTGCGAGCCTGGTTGGTCTCACCGACTGGGTCCAGATTGATATTATGGACGGCATGTTCGTACCCCAGACGTCAATTGGCCTCGAAGAGCTGGCCGGCCAGAAGCCGCCGTTTAAGCTCGACATCCACCTGATGGTCAATAACCCCCAGCAGTACCTCGGCGGCTGCCGGCGCGCCGGCGCGAAACGGGTGATCTTTCACCTCGAGGGCGCGGGCAACCCCGAAACGGTGCTCGACCAGCTCGGCGCGCTGGGCTTCGAGCGCGGCATTGCCCTGCGGCCGCAAACGTCGTTTCGCGACCTCGAGCCCTACCTCGACCACGTTGACGTCATCCTCCTGATGAGCGTCGAGCCGGGCAAGCAGGGCCAGACGTTCATCCCGGAGACGGCGGAGCGGATTCATCGTCTGCGGCAGATTGCGCCTCGCGTCAAAATTGAGGTTGACGGCGGCATCAATGCCGACAACATTCTCGCCGTGGCCGAGGCCGGCGCCGACTACCTGGCGATTGGCAGCGCCATCCTCAACGCTCCGGACGTTGCTGCGGCGATCGAGCGTCTTAAGGCAAAACTCAACACCCGCTAGCATTGACCCCGTAGTAGAATTTCGATTTTACCACCGTTTTTAGGTTAAAACAAAGACCTGACAGCCGGCAGGGCGTCTCCAATCTACACCACTTGATTAATAAAATATCGAAATTTCACTACGGGGTTGAGTAACGACTGAAAAGATGGTAGAATAAACCTGCGTTTCTACCATTTTTTGTATGAAAAAAAACGGCAATTTTAAAGTTACCATACCGACGACAATCGTTATTTTTGGCGTCACCGGCGATTTGAGCCGCCGCAAGCTCCTGCCGGCGCTGCTCGACCTGTTCGTCAAGGGCTGCCTGCCGCCGGCGTTCAACCTCGTCGGTTTCTCCCGACGAGACTGGGATGACGCGACGTTCAAGCAATTCGTGCGCGATGTCTTCAGCCAGAAGCGCCGCCATCCGAAACGAACCGTTGAACGATTCATCCGCCACCTCTCCTACCAGTACGGTCAGCTCGGCGACGTCGAGTCGTACCAAACGCTAAGCCAAAAACTCGACGCAATCGATGCCAAGGGCAAAACCTGCGCCAACAAGCTCTTCTACCTGGCCGTGCCCCCGGATCTCTACGGTACGATCTTTGACCACCTCGCCCAGTCGAAGCTGGTGATCGGCTGCCACGACCAGAACGGCCAGAGCGGCGGCTCGCCTCGCTTCGTTAAATCAAATCGACGAGTCGAAACGGGTTCGCCTCGCTCCGGAGTCGGAGCGGGCTGGACCAAAATCCTCGTGGAAAAACCGTTCGGCCGCGACATTGCCACCGCCCAACAGCTCGACGGCAAGCTCGGCTCGCTCTTCGACGAAGCGCAGATTTTCCGGATCGACCACTACCTCGCCAAGGAAACGATTCAAAATATCCTAATGTTCCGCTTCTCGAACGCCCTGTTCGAGCCGATCTGGAACAACAAGTACATCGAGCGGGTGGAGATTAAGCTGCACGAGACGCTCGGCGTCGAGGGCCGCGGGAACTTCTACCAGGACGTCGGCGCTTTGCGCGACGTCGGCCAGAACCACATTTTGCAGATGCTCGCGGCCATCGCGATGGAAGAGCCGGGCAAGCCGGACAGTGCCGTCATTCGCAGCCAGCGGGTGCGGGCCCTGCAGGCGCTGCGGCCGATTGACGGCAGCAACATCGCCCGCTACGCCGTCCGCGGCCAGTACGCCGGCTTCAAGCGCGAACCGGATATTCCCAACAGCTCAACGACCGAAACCTACTTCCGGCTCGAAGCCTACGTTGACCGCCCGCGCTGGCAGGGCGTGCCGTTTTTTCTCGAGAGCGGTAAAAAGATGCAGGAAGAAAAAACCGAAATTACCATCTTCTTTCGCAAAACCATCTGCTCGCTCTGTCCGCCGGAAGTTGATCAGAGCAAGCTGCAAAACGTCCTGACGTTCCGGGTCCAGCCCGACGAGGGCATCAAGATCGTCTTCTGGGCCAAGAAACCCGGCCTGACCCTTGACCTCGAACCGACCACCCTGGCATTCACCTACCGAGAAGGCCTGACCGAGAAACGCCTGCCCGACGCCTATGAGCAGGTACTCTTCGACTGCATCAAGGGCGACCAGATGCGCTTCATCAGCACCGAAGAGGTCCAGGCGTCGTGGAACTTTATTACGCCGATTGTCAGGAACTGGAAGAAGACGAAGCTGTATCAGTACCAGCCGGGAAGTTTAGGGCCTAACCTATCAACTGATAAATCAAAAACCAAAAAGCAAAAAGCAAAGGTACAGCTTAAAGGTCAAAGCTTTGAGCTTTGATTTGTGGTTTTGGTTTTTGATTTTTGATATTTGATTTTATATTCCTATGCGACAAACTCAACTACAAAACCTCGCCGCTCTCATCCGCTCCCTCATCCTAACCTCAACCACCAAGGCCGGTTCGGGCCACCCGACCTCGGCCCTGTCGGCGACTGACCTGATGACCGGACTCTTGTTCGGCGGCGCGTTTCGCTTCGACGTCAAGCGGCCCGATCACCCGAACAACGACCGGCTGATTTTTTCCAAAGGCCACGCCTCCCCGCTGCTCTACGCGCTCTGGGCGGTTGCCGGTGGCATCAAAAAGACCGAGCTTACGACCTACCGACGGTTCGGCAGCCGGCTGGAGGGCCACCCGACCATGACATTTACCTACACCGAAGCCGCGACCGGTTCACTCGGCCAGGGTCTGCCGATCGGCGTCGGCATGGCGCTCAACGCCAAGTATGTTGATACGCTGCCCTACACCACCTACGTCCTGCTCGGCGACGCCGAGATGGCCGAGGGCTCGCAGTGGGAAGCGCTCCAGCTCACCAGCTATTATAAACTCAACAACCTAGTCGGTATCCTTGACGTCAACCGCCTCGGCCAGCGCGGCCAAACGATGCTGGGCTACAACCTCGACACCTACCGGCAACGGATTGCCGCGTTTGGCTGGCAGACTATAGTCATTGACGGACACGACCTGGCGGCTATCGTCGCTGCCTACCAAAAAGCGGCCCACAGTACGGGCAAGCCGACGATGATTATCGCCAGAACGATCAAGGGCAAGGGCGTGCCGTTTTTAGAAAACAAAAACGGCTGGCACGGCAAGGCGGTGCCGCCGGAACAGCTGGCTGCCGCGCTGGAGGCAATCGGCCCGGTTGACGCGACGCTGACTGGTGAAATCAAAAAGCCGCTCGACCGAAAACCAAAAACTCGAACGCTCAAACCGACCGCCGTTGCCTCGTATGCTCTCAACGAGTCAGTCCCGACCCGCAAAGCCTACGGCCAGGCGCTGCTCCGGCTGCTGCCAAAATTTCCCAATGTAGTGGTTTTGGACGCCGAGGTCAGCAACTCAACGTTTGCCGAAACGGTCAAGGAGCGCTACCCGGATCACTTTTTCGAGATGCACATCGCCGAACAAAACATGGTCGGCGCGGCCCTGGGCTTCTCGCGCCGCGGCAAGATTCCCTTTGTCTCGACGTTCGCCGCGTTTTTTACCCGCGCCTTTGACCAGATCAGGATGAGCCCGTACAGCGACGCCAACATTAAATTTGTCGGCTCCCACGCCGGCGTTTCAATCGGCGAAGATGGCGCCTCGCAGATGGGCCTGGAAGACATCGCGATGTTCCGGACGCTAAACGGCAGTACTGTTCTTTACCCCGCCGACGCGAACAGCACGCTGGCGCTGGTTGACGCTGCCGCCCGCAGCCGTGGCATCGTCTACCTCCGGACGACCCGCAAGGCGACGCCGGTGATCTACAAAAAAAACGAACCGTTTCCCATCGGCGGCAGCAAGGTGCTGAAGCAAAGCACCAAGGACGTGGCCACGGTGGTGGCGGCGGGCATTACTCTATTCGAAGCGCTCAAAGCAGCTGAAGCGCTGGCCAAAGAAAAAATCAGCATCCGCATCATTGATCTGTACAGCATCAAGCCGCTCGACGTCGCGGCGCTCAAGCGCGCGGCCAAAGCGACCGGCACGATCATTACGGTCGAGGATCACTTCCCCGAAGGCGGCATTGGCGAGGCAGTCGCCGCGGCGCTGGGCAGCACGCCGGGTCGGGTCGTTTCGCTCGCAGTCCGCAAGATGCCCAAGAGCGGCAAGCCGGAACAGCTACTGGAGTATGAGGGAATTTCAGCGAAGGCGATTCTGAAAGAAGTAAAAAAAATAATCGGGTAAAGTTGAAATTATATTACTTTTGATTATTCCTCTTATGGTCGCTATATTCGTCAATGATGATTTCGAAGAGGTTAGGTATACGGCGCCAGAGTGGTATCGTGACGCTGCTGCTCCCATCATCGCTAAAGTCATTCTGGGAGTATAATCGGGATAGAAGTCACTAGAAAGACAAGCAAAGAAGCCCATAAAGAGCTCTCCCTCTCCCCAGAGGGAGAGGGTTGACCCACCAGAAATGAGCGGGGTGAGGGACAAGTGTTTATTGAGCACCAGACATTTACCTTCTACAAACGTCCGTTGCCTCACCCCCTCGCCTTAGCATTTCTACCCTCTCCCCGCCAAAGGCGGACAGGCGTGATCGGAGAGGGAGCCACGATATCGCCGTTTTAACTTTGAATTTCCTAATTTTTACAAGCATGGACCGAAACCTTGCTTTAGAATTCGTTCGCGTTACCGAAGCGGCGGCGATTGCCGCGGCGAAGTGGATCGGCCGTGGTGACAAGCACGCGGCGGACCAAGCAGCCGTGGATGAGATGCGCGCCCGGTTCAACCAGATTGATTTTTCCGGCACGGTGGTGATCGGCGAGGGCAGCAAGGACGAAGCGCCCGAGCTCTACACCGGCGAACAAGTCGGCTCGGGAAAAGAACCAATGATGGACCTCGCGGTTGATCCGCTCGAAGCCACCGACAGCGTTGCTTTCGGCCGCTCGAACGCCCTCTCGGTCATCGTTACCGGCCCGCCCGGCTCGCTCCTCCACGCGCCGGACACCTACATGGAAAAAATTGCCGTAGGTAAAGATGCGGCCAAGGTGATTGACCTTGACGCGCCGGTGGCGGACAATATTAAAAAGGTCGCCGCCGCGCTGGGCAAAGACGTTTCGGAAATCGTGGTGATGGTACTGGACCGGCCGCGGCATGAACAACTGATCAATGACATTCGTAAAGTGGGCGCCCGGGTGCGGCTGATTACCGACGGCGACGTGGCTGCCGCGATTGCCACCTGCCGGACGGAGAGCGGCATTGACCTGATGCTCGGCACGGGCGGCAGCACCGAAGCGGTTTTGGCCGCCGCGCCGGTTAAAATTCTCGGCGGCCAAATCTTGTGCCGGTTCAAGCCCCGTTCGGCTGACGATGAGCAGAAAATCAAAGCCGCGGGCGTAAGCGACGTAAACGAAACCTTTACCGCCGAAGACCTCGCCAAGGGCAATACGCTCACCTTTACCGCCACCGGCGTCATTGACGGACCGCTGCTGCCGGGTATACTGTTTAGGCAGGATCGAATCATTACCCACTCAATAGTTATCCGGGCGACATCGGGCACGGTGCGCTATATCACTACTCACCATAACGTAAATTAAAAACCAAAGAGCAAAAATCAAAGGTACAGCTTAAAAATAAAATCTTTGAAATTTAATTTGTGATTTTAATTTTTGATATTTGATCTTCTTATGCCTCTCGGCTACACCAACCCCCTCTTCATCCTGCCCTTCGACCACCGGTCGTCGTTCATGAAAAAAATGTTCGGCATCGAGGGCCGGCAACCGACCGCTGAAGAAACCAAGCTCATCGCGAGCTACAAGCAGCTTATCTACGACGGTTTCAAGCTGGCGGTCGAAGGCGGCGGCGTGCCCAAAGAATCAGCCGCGATTTTAACCGACGAGCAGTTCGGCGACGCGGTGCTTAAAGACGCGGCAAAAACCGGCTACACGTTTTGTCTGGCGACCGAAAAGAGCGGCTCTGACGAGTTTGACTTTGAGTACGGCGAAGCATTCGCCAGCCACATCGAGCAGTACCATCCGACCATTGTCAAGGCGCTCATTCGCTACAACCCGGAAGAAAATCAAGAGATGAATGCCCGCCAGCGCAAACGGCTCGAAATCTTGAGCAACTTTTGCCACCAGAGCGGCTACAAATTCTTAATTGAGCCATTAGTACCGGCATCGGCGACGCAGCTTGAGCGCGTCGGCAACGACCAGCACCGTTACGATAATGAAATACGGCCGGCATTAATGGTTAAAATGATCGCTGAACTGCAAGCTGACGAGGTGGAACCGGACATCTGGAAAATTGAGGGCTTCGAGCAGCCAGCCCATTACGAAAAAATCGTTGCCCAGGCCAGGAGCGGTATTGGTCGTGGCGACGTGGCTGCGGTTGTGCTGGGCCGTGGCGCCGACGATGCTCAAGTCGAAACGTGGCTGCGCGCCGGCGCCGGCGTAGACGGCATCGTCGGCTTTGCCATCGGCCGGACCATCTTTTGGCAGCCACTGGTAGATTATAAAGAAAATAAAATTTCGGCTGAACAAGCGACTCGAAAAATATCTGATAACTACCTACGATTTTACTCTCTTTTCATCAAGGAAAATACCCAGAAGGCTAAAATAAATCCGGTTGCGCCAAACCACTTAAAGTACAAAGTAATACTACCACGGCCGTTCGGTATAGCAGGTAGACTGTTTGTATCAGTCTTCTTTACATATTTTGCCTTAGTGCTTCTGCCTTTTGGGATAGCTTTTCCTGGATCAGGAGTAGATACGCTTGGTCATGTTTTTATTGCCGGGCTTCCGTTTATACTAGTCCCTATACTTTATGGCATCAAAAAACTTCGGCAGGGTGACAAAGTTAGCGCCTTTGTTCTGTTAGCTCCCCCCTGCTTATATTTATCCGATGTGATGGTGGCACTTTATGAAATACTATTTACCGATCGGTGGGGATAGTTTAGTGATTGAGAATTTCTAACCTATGCGCCCCCAAAACGTAAAAGCTAAAATCTTCCTCGACGGCAGCGACATTGAGGAAACCAAAAAGATTCTTGATTTACTTGGTTTTCTCGACGGCCAGACCACCAACCCGGCCAACTTCGCCAAGAGCCCGGACGTGGCCGAGCGCATCAAGCGCGGCGACAAGTTCGACCGTGACGAGGTCTACGCCGCGTACAAAAAAAGAGTTCAGGAGCTTTCGGCTCTGCTGCCCGATGGCGCCATTTCAATTGAAGTCTACGCCGACAAGACCACCACGACTGAAGCAATGTTTGCCCAGGGCAAAGAAATGTTTGGCTGGATTCCAAACGCTCACATCAAGTTTCCGACGACGGCTGCGGGGCTCGAGGCGGCTGCGCGGGCAATCGCCGAGGGCCTGCGCGTCAACATGACGCTCGTGTTCACCCAGGCCCAGGCGGCGGCGGTCTACGCCGCGACCAAGGGGGCGAAGCGCGGGAGCGTGTTCGTCTCGCCGTTCATCGGCCGCTGGTACGACCGCGAGGTTAACGGCATGGACTTGATTAAAAATATCCTCAAGATGTACCAGGGCGGCGACGGTCACGTCGAAGTTTTAACTTCCAGCGTCCGAACCGCCGAGCAGTTTGAAGAAGCGCTGGCGATTGGTACCGACATTATTACCGCTTACTTCAAAGCGATCAAGGCCTGGGGTCAGGCTGGCCTGCCGACCCCGCCGGCAGATTCATTTAAAACCGATCCAAACTTGCAGCCGGTTCCCTACCAGCAGTTCAGCCTCGACCAGCCCTGGTCGGCGTTCGACGTTCGCCACGAGCTGACCGACAAGGGACTCGAGAGCTTTGCTAACGATTGGAATAACTTAATTAAGTAATTTCTAATGCCTAATTTCTAATAACTAATGCCGAGGGGTAGCCTCTGGTATTAGAAATTAGTCATTCGTCATTAGTCGTTTTAAACACTATGATGGAACAAGCGATCAAGGATTTTGCCAAACAGTTTCGCTTTAAGCCGGAGATCAAAAATTCGGACCGCTACTCGCCAACCGGCCGGTTCATTGTCTGTGGTATGGGCGGCTCGCACTTGGCAGCGGATATTTTACAATCGATTGAGCCAAAAATTGACCTCGCCATCCGCCGCGACTACGGGTTACCCGAGCGGACCGACGGCGCCACGGTCGTGGTGAGCTCGTACTCCGGTAACACCGAAGAAGCGCTCGACGCTTATGAACAAGTCCGGCAGCACGGCCTGCCGATGCTCGCGATTGCCGTTGGCGGCAAGTTGATTGAGCAAGCCCTTCGCGACAACGTGCCCTACATCCAGCTGCCGGATACCGGCATCCAGCCGCGCTCGGCGCTCGGGTTTAGTTTTCTCGCGCTACTCAAAGCTCTCGGCCAGGACGAGCTGCTGAATCAGGCTTCAGCTTTGAACAGCTTAAAACCGTTGGGCTGCAAACCAGCCGGTAAGGAGCTGGCAAAAAAACTCAAAGGCAAAGTGCCGGTCATCTACGCTTCAACCCGCAACAAGGCCGTTGCCTATAACTGGAAAATCAAGCTCAACGAAACGGGCAAACTGCCGGCGTTCATGAACGTGGTGCCTGAACTCAACCACAACGAGATGACCGGTTTCGACGCAGCGACGCCGGCAACGAAACGCCTGGTCAAGCCGTTCAGCGTGTTGATGCTCACCGACGCCGAAGATCACCCGCGAATTCAGAAACGCATGACGATTCTCGAGCAGCTCTTCACCGGCCGCGAGTTGCCGGTGACCCTCGTGCCGCTGGAAGGCTCATCGCGGCTGGAAAAAGTATTCAGCTCGCTGCTCACCGCCGACTGGCTGGCCGTGACGCT
>MHIL01000018.1:11575-23376 GCA_001817495.1 Candidatus Buchananbacteria bacterium RIFCSPHIGHO2_02_FULL_56_16 | reverse complement strand
TCAGGTCGGTGCAGGTGCGGGACTGGCTGCCGGTGTCGTCGCAGGCCGACCAGTCCTCGCAGGACCAGCTGGTAACGCAGCGTCTTTTCACGGCTGCGAGGATGGTAACGCGCCGCGCGTCCTCGCCGCGGAGGTTTCCGCTTGCATCGTGCGCCCTGACAGTCAGCAGATAATTCCCCGCCGAAAGGTCTTCGCTGAACAGCAGATCGATCGTTTGCTTGGACGAGCCAGATACCAGTGGAACAGGCGTTTCGGCGCCGGCTTCGAGCGAGAGGTCGTAGGTGAGTTTACCCTCAATGTTAAATGGCGTCACACGCACCTGGCGGGTCGAACCGGCAGCAATTGTTTCTCCGTCGCCCAGCCAGGAGAGCGAGATGGATCCCCTGGCCGCCCCCTCGTGGACCGGGGTGAGCCACTGCGGCATCTCAATAAAATTAACGAGCAATATCCGCGGCCAGGTATGATCTTGAATAATGAGCGTATCATCCTCATCAGTAGTAAGTTCTCCGGATGCCCCCAGCGGGACGGTGATCACGGCGTCAGCCAATTGTCCAGAGACATACGACCCGTCAGGGTTCTTTTTGAGCGGATTGTTGTAAAAATAAAGCTGGTGCGTCGCTCGATCTTTCGCCGGATCGTACCTGCCCGATTCAAGCGCCCCATACCGGTAGTATCCGTCGGTTCCGACGATCATCTGATTTAGCGAAGTAAAAGCGATGCCGGTTGGCGAACCCGGGCTGTTGTCCACCGTGGAGCAATAAGATTCTCCGGAGAATAAAAGCTTATTAATAAAGGATTTCCGGGCCGAAAGCAACGGAAAAATATTCTCGTCTGTTTCAATCTTTCGCAGATCTTCGGCCGCATGCATCACGATTCGATTATTCCCATGACATTCGAATGTCCCTTCAACCGCATAGAGATTACCTAAACGATCAAATTTCACGATGGTAGGCTGACAAAGACTCCAAGCTTTTGCCGGATAATTGTTTCGCCACGACCAGGCGGTGTCGCTCGATCCATTGCAACCGAGTGTTGTTTTATCAGGTTGGCCGATCACTTTATCAACGCGAATCTCTTTTGCCGCGTGGAGGTCCTGCTGGGGAACTCTAAATCCGAGCAGCCGGTGATTTGCGTTGTCAGCTAGCCAGAAACGGTCGTTCGTGCTGTCATAAGCCAGACTCAAAGTGTTGATAGCGTGAGAGGCGGTATTTACCCGGTCACCCGAATCCTGCCAGACGAAATCATTCATCGAGAAGCGCTTGAGCGGAATGCTTGATGCGGTGAGCGGAAGCTGATAGACGATAAGCTCACCCCATCCGCCTCGTGTCCACAGACGATTGTATTTGTCTATCGTATGATACGACCACCCCTCAAGATATTTGTTTTCCGGTGGCGTCCATTCAGGGCTTTCGGCGGACTTGCCGAGCACAAAATCTGCCGGGTTGCCAGAATTTTTTGTAGCATAATTATTCCAGACCATAAAGCGTTCATTTCCTTTGCCGATCAGCTGACCGCCGAACGCAACTACGCCGACAGCGCCGTCGTACACGTAGTTGCTGACTGAGTTCATCCAGCCGTCTGGCCGGCCAAACAGGCTCTCAATTCCCTTATCCGGCAAGCACCGAGCCCCTTTAATCGTCATCTGTTCGTAGGTTGGCGCGTGGAAAAAAGAAACTTTATGGAGGACATTGTCGGCCAGATAGAGATTCCCGCGCTGGTCCATCGCAACCGCCCCCGGACCTGCTTGATGACCGTTATCATAATTATTCTGGCCGCAGGCGTCCGGATACCAGCCTCCCCGCGTATTCACGTCCGTGGTATTTATAACTTTTAGAATATTACCCTGGACGTCAATGAGCGCGGCGCGCTGTAGGATACTTTCGACGATCCATATTATCCCTCCCTCAAGTGCTCCCGCCCGGTGCGTATTAAGCGTCATGTCCCAAATCTGCGGGTAGTAGTAGAACAGGCCTCCCACTTCGAACGGTATGAGGTTCGGATTTTTTATCGAGATTTCGCTCACTGACGCCGCGTCGTAAGGCGGCGCATACGCCAGTAACCGCGACCGGAATCGTGAGGCGTGCTGATCAGCGATATAGAGCGTCCGGGAATCCGGATCGTAGATGATCGCGGTCGGAAAGCAGAACGTGTTGAGTGGCGTGTTAATCGCCGGCACGGGATTTTTGTTGTATGGATCCAGGCCGTCGCAGACGCGGCCGGTTGCAGTTGCAGATAAAGGTCTGCCGAGGGAAAGATCAGCCACAGGCGACGGGACGCCATTTTCTTGGTTGGGAAAGCGCAGAACTCGCGCATTATTCACGTCAGCCACCCAGAGATTGCCCTGTTCGTCAACGGTAAGACCCGGACCGTAGCTATTGTACAGGTTCTCGAGAGAGAGTGATTGCGCCGACATGGACGATTGACCACGGTTGGCTAAACGGTCAGTAAAGTTAGCCTGACCCCAGACGTAATCGGCCACGGTATCACCCTTGCCGCCGGAACGGCTTGCGCTGAATGGGTCATTGTAGCGCAGGATCCGATTATTCTGGGCATCCGCCACATACAGGTTGCCGTCCGCATCGAGGGCCATACGGATTCGGAATCCGTACTCCCCAATGTTGGTAATAGCAGGAAAGTTGGCAAAACAAAGTTGCTCGGCGTTCGTCTGGCCGTAGACACCCAGCAAGTTGTTCCCGTTACAAGCGCCGCTTGTGCCATTAGGCTGACCAAAAATTTTGTCCGGCAGGCGATTCCGGTCAACAACGCATGATCCCGCCGGCGCTTCCGCCGTGCAATCGGCATCGGTTGAACACAGGCGAGCGCTGTCATTACTGCATGAGCCAAGCGATTTAAAGGCCAGGATACGATTATTAACACCGTCCGCTACGTAAAGCGCATAAGGTGCAGCTCCCGTACCATAAGTTTGAACGGCTAAGCCGGCGGGATGAAAGACCCGGTTAGGGACAATGTCGCCTTGAGCAGTCTGGGTAATGTCGCGCTGGCCAAATATTTTTATTGGTCCAGGAAACTGGTATCCGCTTGGACTGCTTATAGCTGCAATCCTTATTCCGCCACTCGCCACAATTGCAAAACTTGCGGTAAATGCCCCAAGTAAAACCGCAGTGCAAACCGCGGTAATGCCGAACAGCACGGTTTGTTGGATGCCAAGTTTAGTCTTAGTTAGGGTTGCGACTGGTGCGAAGCTGGCGCGGTTTGCCATATATATTGAAATTACGCCGGTAAAACAATTTTTTCCAAAATAATCTCTTGGCCCAGCCAGCGCTGGGCGTTTTGAGTAAAGATGTCGGTAAGATCAGTGACTAAAAAACGGTGGCTGTTTCCCTTAAGGAGCTTAGTTTCAATCTCCGGGTGACGCTTGAGGTAGACTTCGAGCTTCTCGGCAACAATCTGGGCCGAGTCCAAAACAGCCGCTCGTTTGCCCGCAACGCTTTGAAACTGCTTGAGCAGCATCGGGTAATGAGTACAGCCTAAAATTAGCGCATCAATTTTTTTAAGCTTAAGCGGTCGCAGGTAGTGACGGATAATTTTCATCGTTTCGGGTCGCTGCTGCCAGCCCTCCTCAACCAGTGGCACGAGCAGCGGGCAGGCCTGCGAAAGGACCACCACCTTAGGCCGCAGCGCGTGAAGCTCGCGTTCAAACGCGCCGGAACTAATGGTGCCGCGCGTGCCGATTACGCCGACCCGGCCAAACCGGGTCGTTTCCGCCACCGCTTCGGCGACCGGGCGAATCCCCCCGAGCACCCGCCGCTGCGGGAAATGGCTTGGCAGCCACTCCTGCTGGAGCTTTCGCAGCGCTTCGGCTGACGCGGTATTGCAGGCAACGATGACGAGCTCACAGCCCTGCTGAAACAAAAAATTAACCGCCTGCTCGGTGAACTGGCAGACCAGCGCGGACGAGCGGTTGCCGTAGGGCGTGCGGGCGGTGTCGCCGAGGTACAAGAGCTGGTACTGCGGCAGCCGCTGCCGGATTGCTTTGAGAACCGTCAGACCGCCAATGCCGGAATCGAAAATGCCGATCATTGAGAATAAATCAGGAATTAGGAGTTAGGAATTAGGAAGCAGCTTTTTAGGTTGTAACTTTTTAGTATGGGTTCCCGATTTCTAAAAAGCTAAGAAGCTACAAGCTAAAAAGCTACTTCTGTGCCTCGGCTTTAATCAAGGCTATCAGCTCCTGCTTTTTCTCCTCGAGCAGCGCCGGAGTATTCGATTCAACGGTGAGGCGCAGCAGCGGCTCGGTGTTCGATGGCCGGACGTTGAACCACCAGTCGGGGTACTCGACGGTTAAGCCGTCGAGCTCATCAGTCTTGCCGTCGGCGTACGCGGCCCGCACCTTTTCGATCACCGCCTGCCGGTCAGCCACCGGCAGGTTAATTTCGTCAGACTTGGCGTACTGCTGAAACTCGCCGACGATCTTGGACAGCGGCCGGCCGTCCTCCGAGAGCAGCTGGAGCAAAATCAGCCAGGCGATGAAGCCCGAATCGGCGTAGCCGTTGTCGCGAAACGAGTAGTGGGCTGAAACTTCGCCGCCCATGATGCCGCCCTGGCTGCGCATCGTCTGCGAGACGTTGACAAACCCGACCTTCGAGCGCAGCGGCCGGCCGCCCCACTCGGTAATCTTTTCCGGTACCACCCGCGAGCAGATGGCGTTGTAGGCAATCCCCGCTCCGGGCTCGCGCCGCAGAAACTCCTTGGCTAAAATCAGCAAGATTAGGTCGGCCCGGATGAACTGGCCGCGTTCGTCAATAAAAAAGAGCCGGTCGGTGTCACCGTCGAAAATCACGCCAAAGTCGGCGTGGTGGGCCACCACCGCTTCCTTAAGCAGCGCCTGGCTCTCGGGCAGGAGCGGATTGGAGGGATGGGCGGGGAAGCTGCCGTCGAGCTCGAAGTTGAGCGGCACGACGGTAATCGGCAGGTGCGCCTGCAGCAGCGGCACGACGTTGCCGGCCAGGCCGTTGCCGGCGTCAACCACGACGGTGAACGGTTTGATTTTGGTGAGGTCGGCGAACGACAGAACGTGCTTGAGGTAGGCAGGCATGACATCGAGCATGCGCACCGTTCCCGGCTGGCCAGCGGTCGGTGCCGCGGCCAGCGCCGCGACTGCTCGAGACATCTCTTCGCCCGTTACCCAGCCGGCGCCGTGGAGCGCCATCTTGAAGCCGTTGTACTCTTTGGGATTGTGCGATGCCGTTACCATCACGCCCGCCGGGTGGCCGAGGATGTTGATAGCGAAATAGACCGCGTCAATTGGCACCAAGCCGATATCCATAACGTTCAGGCCCTCATCCGTAATGCCGCGAACCAGCGCCCCTTTCAGCGCCGGGCCGGACAGCCGCATGTCACTGCCGACTACCGCGTGGTCAGCCGCGACACGACGGGCGAACGCTCGCCCGATCGCGTACGCCGCCTCTTCGTTTAGCTCCGTCGGGTAGATGCCGCGGACATCATAGGCTTTGAAGATGGCCGGATTAAGGTCGGACATAAAAAGGCTTCGGCTTACCCTAGAAGCGGCGAGCGAGATAGTAAGTTAGCAAGCTGACAAACTTGCATACTTGCCAACTTGCCCACTGATCTCGCTTACTCCACTTAATTTACTTAATTCACTTATCTTGACTTATTTCTTACTCTTCCACTATCGAAACTCTTTCAACGTCCGCTTCTTCACCTCCACCAGCGCGCCTAATGCCCAGAGCACGAGGATGAACTTGATTGCCCAGCCCAAGAATGGGATCATCGAGAGTAACGTTACGGCGACTAGCCCGAGCGCCAGCGGCCAGACGAGCGAGCCTTTGTAGGCGGCTTTGCCGGTTTGAGTGACCAAGAGCATACCGAGGGTGAAGCCGGCGAGCACTTTACTGACGCACAAGCTAATGCCGTAGAGGGCGAGGATAATCAGCGCCAAGGGGATGCCGATCAGCGTGATGAGCAGCAGCCCGACCACGACCGGCGTCACGATAAAGTAGACCGCCCCCCAGCCGAGCGACGGCCACGGACGCTTCACCATCTCCTGGTTGATCTCCAGCAACTTTTTGGGCGCGAGCGCGAGCAAGACCAAACCGATTACCAGCAGGCCGAACAGGCCGACGATTTTCCAAAAGAAGTAGGCGGCGCCGAGCAGGTGCTTGGCGTTCTGACCGCTGACCGGCAACGGCTGTCGCGTGGTTTCGCCGCTCACGGTTGCGCCCTCCTTAACCACCAGTTGCTGGTCGGACGCGGCGCGGTAGGTAAGGTTGCCTTTGACGACCGCGGTCGGGTAGAGCACCACCGTGCCCTCTTTATCAACCGACGCGGTGACAGCTTTACCGATTTCACTGGCGACTACCACGGTGCCCGCGCCAACCCACAGGTTGCCGCCGAGGGGCCCCCGGACTTCGACGCTGCCACCCGCGGTGTATACATCCCAGCCGACCGATGACTCACTACCCAAAGCCACGGTGCTGCCGACCGCCCAGACGTTGTGCTCAACCCGGCCGTTAATCTGCACGGTGCTGCCGGCCACCCGGACGCTGCCGCTGACCGGCCCGGTGATGGTAATTGAGTTACCCGCGGCAATCACGTCGCCGGCCACCGCACCGCTGATCCGGATGCTGTTACCGGCCACGATCACGTCGCCGTTCACCGACCCGTTGATGTCAATGATATTGCCGGCTTTGATGAAATTGCCGTCAATAATTTCGTCGGGCCCGACGTAGATGGACTGCTCCATCTGCCTGCTGCCGGCCGCGACCGTCAAGGGCAGGCCGACCAAAAAAAGACCGACCAGGGTTAGGGCGGCGAAGCGTTTGAAAAGCAATTCTTTTGGCATATGAGCGCTTTTTTAAATAATTAAAAGACTAATGGGATAATCCAAACGTACCACTTTTGAAAGTAAAAAGCAATCTGGAAAATTGGTTATAAGGCAAGAGGTTGAGCGATACTGCTCAACCTCGAAGGTGCAAGACGGCCCTCAATTGAGGGTAATCGCGCCGCCGAATAGAATGGCGGCGCTCTCCAGCCACGTACATCCAGGCAAAGCCCGGGTCTTACCCTTCAGCTCGTGGAGGGTGGCTGAGCGGCTGAGAATCAGCAGCGCCCGGATATAGCTCACCGTGGGGGCGAGCGCCTGGATGACGGCTGACGGAGCCGCGAACGGAGAGGACATGGGAGCCAACGAACGGGAGCCGGGATGACGGATAGGGAAGGGAATAATGTTGCTTTCGGACATCGCTCCTACACCTCCTTGTAGAGTACGAAGGTGCTTAGGCCGCACCGTAACGTATGATACCGAGGAATGGTTGGCTTGTCAAGAAAACGGGTAAAAGCAACAGAGCATATCGCAAATCGCGAATCGCATATCGTGCCTAGAGAGGCCGCAAGAAAAAAAGAGGCGTTCCGAGCCGAAGCCGGGAACGCCATAGAAAGACCGTGAGTAAGGTTGCGGGCGAGCGTCCGTCAAGCGACTTGCAGCTCGACCAAGTGGCTGTACTCGTTGAGCACGAGCTCAATCATCGGGATTCGCCCCTTTTCGAGCTGGTCCTTGCAGACCACGCAGAGCATCGTGCCCGGCACGGTTTGCCGTCGAAGATCGGGTATCTTCCTCCCCGTCCGCCGGCAGCTTGAACCCAAGCATGTCTTACCGTCCCAGCCGACGGCCATCAGCCGCAGGGCGGTTTCGATCCGGTTCAGGTGAGCCTCTTGAACATCGTTTTGAGCGTAGGCCATGCTCATTGCGATTTCGTTGTTGGTGGCTTGATCAACTAAGTCACCGAGATAACCCGACGCAACGGTATCGGGCAGAACCAGGCTGCCCCGTTCTTTGAGCGCGACGAGCAGTTGCGTGAAGTATACTTCAGCACCACTCGGGCACCCCTCGGGCACCACAAGATTCTTCCTTTCTTCCCACTTCACCGCGTCGAGCTGCGGGAGCGGGTACCCGCTCCACTGTCCGTTGATCACGGAAGCCTCTGGATTATGCCTCCCACTCTTCATGATTTCCCCCTGTTGTTCGTTCCTTAAAAAATTCCAGCAGGCACGCCTGCCAGCACAGCACCATGATCCGGATGATGAATTCTGCGGGCGGTCAAACCCTCCTTTCTTCTTTCTCTTGTCTTATTTTAGCACTCTATTTTTGGCACTTAGTTGGCAAAGAACCAGAAAAAGATATATTACCATAATTAATCCTCCCTTGTCAAGATGGGTCGCTCGGGCTATACTGTTTCTACACGAAGCCGCTGCATACATGAAACGTGTAACCTGAAACATGAAACATGGCGGGTTTCAAGTTTCATATTTTCGAAAAACTTTTAATATTGACTTTTCTATGGACTACTCCAATCTCCGCACGACTGACCCGACCGTCGCCGACTTAATCCAAAAAGAAACTGACCGCCAGCGAAACGGGCTGGTGATGATTCCGTCCGAGAACCACGCCTCGGTGGCGGTGCTCGAGGCGATGGGCAGCGCGCTCTCCAACAAGTACGCCGAGGGCTACCCGGGCAAGCGCTACTACACCGGCAACCAGTACGTTGACCAGGTTGAGCAGTTGGCGATCGATCGCGCCAAACAGCTCTTCGGCGCGCCGCATGTGAACGTCCAGCCCAACGCCGGCAGCGGGGCTAACCTCGCCATCTACCTGGCGTTGCTTAAACCCGGCGACACGGTGATGGGCCTGAAGCTCGACCAGGGCGGCCACCTCACCCACGGCCACCCGGTGAACGTTTCCGGGCAGCTCTACCGCTTCATCCAGTACGGCGTCCGAAAAGACACCCAGCGGATTGACCTCGATGAGGTCCGGGCGATCGCGAAAAAAGAAAAACCGAAAATGATCGTTACCGGCGCGACGGCTTACCCGAGAATTTTCGACTTCAAGGCATTTAAAGAAATCTGCGACGAGGCCGGCGCCCTGCTCCTGGCCGATATCTCCCACTTCGTCGGCCTGTGCCTCTCCGGCGACCATCCCCACCCCCTGCCCCACGCCGACGTGGTGATGACCACGACCCACAAGACTCTGCGCGGCCCGCGCAGCGCTATCATCTTAACCAACGAAAAGCACGCCAAGGCGATTGACCGGGCGGTGTTTCCCGGCACCCAGGGCGGGCCGATGGAGCACATCATCGCGGCCAAAGCGGTCTGCTTCGCCGAGGCGATGACGCCGGAGTTCAAGGCCTACGCCCACCAGATCGGGCTGAACGCCCAGGCGCTGGCCGCGGCGTTGCTGGCCGAAGGCATCACCCTGGTTTCCGGCGGCACGGACAACCACCTGATGCTGATTGACTGCAATCCCCTTGGCATCACCGGCCGGACCGGTTCGGAAGCGCTGGCGGCGTGCGGCATCTACACCAACCGTAACACCATTCCCTTTGATCAGGGCTCGGCCTTTGAACCGACCGGCATCCGGCTCGGTACGCCGGCCTTAACCACTCGCGGCATGGGCACGAAAGAAATGGAAATAATCGGCAGGACGATCGCCGCGGTCCTCAAGCAACCAGCGGATGAGGCGACGTTAACCCAAGCGCAAAAAACCGTTCGCGAGCTGGCCGACGCCTTTCCCCTCTACCCCGAGCTGCGCGCCTAGCTGCTCGCATTGATCCAGCTCCTCGCGAGCGGCTGGATTGACAATCCCCACTCGAAGCTGCTACACTGGAGTCACTTTTTTCGATCTTTTCAAACACGAGGAGGAATAACGGAATGATCACTGAAGCGACGACCGCCCGGCTGATTGACGGCCAACTGTTGGCTGACCAAGTGTTGGCAAAGCTGCCGCGTCGGCCAGGGCTCGGTACGATCAGCGTCGGTAACGACTTGCCGTTGCAGTACTTGAATAGCAAACAGCGAGTTGCGGCAATGCAAACCGGTATTAAACTTTACCAGCGCCAGCTGCCGGCGACGGCAGCCAAAGCCAGGCTGGTCAGCCTCATCCATCAGTACAACGACGATGAGACCATTGACGCCATCACCGTCCAGCTGTCGCCGCTCGCTCACTTCAACCTCAACTATTTCGCCACCGCGCTGCGGCCAGACAAGGACATCAATGGACTCCATCCGGTAAACGTGAAAACAATGATCGCAGGTCGCCAAGCGATGCCGATGCCACCGCTCCTCAAAGCGATTGACACGGTGCTTAAGGCGGCCGATCTAACCCTTAAGGGTAAACGAGCGGTCATCGTTATCCGCAACGAGCCGTTCCGCGAACCACTAACCTGGATGCTAATGCACCAAGGAATGGCTGCGGAATGGGTCCGGCCCGACGACCCCAAGCTTGCGCAAAAAACCAGCATCGCTGATGTCCTTATCAGCTTCTGCAGCCGCCCCAATGCCATTACCGCTGTCATGGTCAAACCGGGCGCCATCGTCATTGACGGAGGCATGAGCTGGGTAGGGCCCGAGCAATGGGCGGGCGACGTCGCACCAGACGTCGAGCAGGTCGCGAGCTGGCTCACGCCCGTACCCAATGGCATCTGGCCGCTTGCGATCGCAATGCTCATGCAAAACACAGTCCAGCTAAGCCAGCGGCGCCAACGCGCCAGTCAATGAGGCATCCTTTAAGCTCCCCTATCCCCACGACCGTCGCCGGCTGCTGTCGCGACGGTTTTTTCTACCTTATGGCAAAACCGAATACCGCTAAACTGATCAACGGCAAGAAGCTGGCCGGCGCCATCTTGCTTGAGCTTAAGACGAACGTCGCCAACCTCGCCACCCCGCCGGGGCTGGCCGCTATTTTGGTTGGCGAGGATCCCGCCTCGCACCGCTATGTGCAAAACAAAAAGCGGGCCTGCAGCCGGGTCGGCATTGAGTTTCACGAGTACCTCTGCGGAAAAAAATGCTACCCCGACATCACCCAGGCTGGGCTGCTCGAGCTGGTGGCCTGGCTCAACCGCGATCGCGAAGTCGACGGCATCATCGTCCAGCTGCCCCTGCCCGCGAAGTTCGACACCGGGGCGGTCATCAATGCCATTGATCCAAAAAAAGACGTTGATGGCTTCCATCCAAAGAATCGAACGCAGCCGCAGAACGGCCCGCGGACCATTACTCCCCCGCTGATCGCCGCCATTAGGCTCGCGCTACAGTACACCGGCGAGAACCTGGCCGGCAAACAGGCCGTGGTCGTTGCCAAAAATCCCGTCTTTTTTGAATCGTTGCTCGGAGCGCTCACGCAGCAGGGGTTGGTGGTTTCCCAGATCAAGCCCGACGACCCGGGGCTGGCCGCTAAAACCCGCGACGCCGACATCCTCGTTACCATTGCCGGCAAAAAAAAGCTTATCAAGAAATCAATGGTCAAGCCGCACGCCATTGTCATCGACGCGGGCACGACGATGGTTGGCAAAGACCGGTTCGTCGGCGACGTTGAACCAGCCGTCGCCGAGGTCGCCGACTGGCTGACACCTGTGCCCGGCGGTATCGGCCCGCTGACCGTGGCGATGCTGCTCAAGAATACCTGCGATTTGCACGGTAAAGAATAAATAAGCACGTACAAAGAATTCCCTCTCCCATTTGGGAGATGGTTAGGGTGAGGCGCCAGTGTTGGTAAAGACGATAGACATTTAATCTTCATTCAATCGCCGCTGCTTCACCCCCTTGCCAAAATAAAACTCCCCTCTCCGTGATCGGAGAGGGAGAGCATCACGATTGCTTTCTACTTAGCGAACTCTCGTCGAGATCGCTTTTTTTATTTTTGAACCCAGCCTATATTGCCGGCGGTTGGGGCGGACTCGGCTGGTTCGGTTGCGAAGGTTGCGGCGCGGGCGGCTGAGTCGGCTGGCTGGGTTGTGGCGGTTGCGGCGCAGCCGGCTTTTGAGAAAACAGCG
>MHIL01000018.1:3943-11566 GCA_001817495.1 Candidatus Buchananbacteria bacterium RIFCSPHIGHO2_02_FULL_56_16 | reverse complement strand
GGGCGGATACCAGTGCGCCGCAATGGGTGAGCTTGGCAGCGCTTGCCACTGCCGCGATGAACAGGACAAAGCTGACCCAGAGCGACCACGTGCCATAGAACGTCTTGAGCCCGTCAACGTAGGTGCCGTCCGCTTTGACGTACTGGATGGTAATGAGTAAATCGAGCACCGTGCCGATCAAAAGCCAGATGACGGCGGTCATTACCCCCTGCTTGAGGTCGCCGGGATTTTTTTTGAAATAAATCTTACCGAGGATGAAGCCGGCGCCGGCCGCGACGATAATCTCAATGACCTGTTGAGCAACGAGCGGCAGCGGGGTGATCATGACGGCGGAAACCGCCAAAAACATAATGCCCCAGAATGCCGCGCCCAGACCGAGTTTTAAAAGCATAGCGTTGCGCTTAATGGTTAGTTACGTTAGCCGCCCAATCAAGGGCTTTTTTGTTGGCAATGACTTTCTCAACCGTAATCACCGGCACTCCGTAGCTATGGAGCTGCTCGATGAGCTTCATCGCCGCGTGAACGTTGCGCGCCACTGTCTTACAGGCCAGCGCCGTTTCCCTGCTCGTCACCAGTTTATTTTCCCACCAGTAGACTGAGTCAACTGGCGCCAGGTTAACGCAGGCGACCAGTTTCTTTTTGAGCAGGGCACGAGCGATAACCGTTGCCTCTTTTCTATTTCTGCAAGTTACATTTATGACTACTAACATCGCTCAAAAAAAACTAATTTTCAAACGAGAGCGTTTGAAGCACCGCGTCAGTCACCTGTGCCTGTTCATCTAAAGTCATAAATGTAGGCTCTTGCCCATACCCCAACAGTACGCTGCCATCAATATAGTTACGGCGCACGCGTAATGTCCTATCGGCCGTCAAAGGCAAGTAGTAGTCGACGTTACCCATTCCCTCAAAGCCCATTTCCGTCTTGATGCCCTGACGGCCGCCATACGTGATCGAGCTAGAAACGTTGGCCATAAACTTTGGTGAATACTGGGCTTCGAGTGAACTAATAGTATCTTGATAGCCGACCGGCAAAACGGTAAAAAAGAGCGCCGGATTTTTTGTGTCACTCATCATTTGTCCCATTCCTTCAGTGTAGTACGGTACCGGTATAGTGTGTGTGATAATTAACGATGATTGGTTGTAAGGGTCGGGGACCTGCTTAAAAAAAGTAGTATCCCAGCTGACTGACCAACCGTAGGTCGAATCAGTATAGGTACCAACTGTTTCATCAGCCGGTTGGGGTGTCGGCTCATTGATGTTTACCGCCGGTTCGACTGGCAGCGCAGCTGACGGCGTCGGGTTGCTTCCTGCCACGGGCTCGAGCGCAGCCGGTGCCAAGGAACAGCGGTTCATGATGATGTACACACCCATCGCGCCGACAGCAATACACAGTACAACGATGATAAGCACGAGTGTCCCGTTTACTTTACTGTTCATATAGTTAAGGTAAATTAATGAATAATATTATGGGTTCTACTAAGCTTTTTACGAAAGGTAATTACTCCCTCTCGAGAGGAACGCTATGCAATGAAGCCTTGCGCCGTATCTTCCCCCTTAGGGTAAGGGGGAATTAAAGGGGGTTACGGCTTCATCTTGATCTCGTAACTCCCCCGCTTGTCTGACCCCGGCTCCCCCTCTTACCCTAAGAGGGGAGATGCTTAGTAAAGCGTCTCGATACAATTTTTTATTTCAAACTACCTCGTCTGTACCACGTTACAGTTCCCATCCACCTCGACGAAATGGTTGGCGCGGCCCTGGCGAAACGCCTCGCACTGGTTGGCCGTCAGGTTGTCCACCGCCTGACGCGGCTCGTGGACAACGTCGCAAACCCAGTCCGGCGCGATCTCGTTACTTAGACACGGCCCGACTTCAAAGTCCACCCCATCGGACGACAGGGTATCCTGGCAGAGCTGCTGGCACTTGACCAGCGCCTGGGTTTTGTCTGCCTGCTTTTGCTGCTCGGCGTTGACCGTCTGTTCAATCGTCTGGCTGGCGCTGGTCAGCGGCTTGATCGGGGACGCACAGCCAGCCAAGAGCAAACCAACAGCGATTGAAAGCAAGGCTCTTTTTTTCATACGTCCCCCCCCTTCCTGCGGTTAGTATACAACAAAAAAAGCGGGCTGAAAACCCACCGCTCGCGAATACCCGCGTAGCCCAACCACCTGCGCGGCGCGTTCCTCGCTGTAGCGCGGACGAATCGCCCGATCGTGCTTATCCTTGGAGGTAAACCGCGTCGCCGTCCTTGACCGGCTGGCTGACTTTGAGCCCGACCGCGTCGCCCTTCTTGGCGGCGGCGACCTGCTCGTGCTCAACCTGCAGCGAACTGACCGGCTGGGCGAACTCCTGACCGCGGCCGGCGATGACAATGCCGTCGCCGACCTTCAGGTTCCCCGCAAGCTCAATGACCGCCACTCCAATCTTGCTAAAGTAGTGAGTCACCGTACCGATCCGGCTGCCCTTCGCAATCACGGTTGATGGAGCTGCTTTTTCCATACGTGAGCATTATTGGATTAGTACGTTTACTATAGCACAAGGGCGCAAAAAATAACAAAGAGAGCGGGTACCGCTCAATAAATTTATGGTAACCGCTCTTTTCGATCTACCAACGTAAAAATTACATCGGGTGCGTCTCGGGGCTAACGAAGCAGCAGTCAATCGCTTTTTTGCCCGAACCGCACGGGCACATCTCTTCCTTGCCGCAGCACTCAACGTACGTCTTGCCCGAACCGCACGGGCAGGGCGCTTTGAGCTTCTCGTAGATGGTTTGTTCTGCCATAGAATTTACAATGCTTAATTAGTAAGCTTTAGTGCTGCCAGCCGATTACCGACAGTAATGCCAGTATAGCATGAAAATGGCAAAGAAAAAACCGACGGAATACTGTACCGTCGGCTAAGGATCAATCAAGGGCGGTTCGATCACCACGAATGGACGTTAAACGCCGCTGGCTTCACCTCGGGCTGACGAGGCAAAAACTCATGGCCGGTCGCTGCCCGGCAGGCCTGGTAGACGCTCGAGTAGGCGCGACCATCGGGCTGCAGCACTACGGGCTGGCCAGGGAGTTCCTCAATCGCGAGCTTGGCAGCTGCCGTCGCAATGAGGTTTTTGTCGGGCAACCCGACGCCGATCACGGGAATGTGCGTTTTACCGAAGTGGTCGAGCCAGCCGGCTAACGAACCGGGAAGCATTGCCGCCTTGCCGGCGCAGGCGACGACGACGTCAACACCGGTGAGCTGCTCGGCGTAGGCGCGCAGCGCCTCGGGGTTACGGTGGCAGCTGCAGACGTGCACCCGAGTCGTATTGCCGTTGGCATCGGGGTGAGAGGAGAGAACGCGAAATGCGTCTTCAACTTCAGGATTACCGAGATCCGACTGGCTACCAAGCATAATGTCGACCCGAACTGGCCGCGGCTCCACTGCCACGCCGAGAATCTCGCGCTGGATCTGCTCCAGCTTCATGCCGGTGGGCCGCCAGAAAATGTAGCGGAAGAGCTGGGTAGTTTTGGCGATGATATCGTCAGGCACGATTCGCTCGTGAACCCACGCAAGGTCGTGGTCTGACCCGGTATCACGCCAATTAATCCCAAGCTTCGTGCCCCAGTCACGAACGTACTGCTTGTCCAGTGACGGCGGCAGTTCACCTTTTGCCCGAGCCTTTTCCCAGGCAGCGGCGTCCCAGTACCGGCTCGAGTCTGGCGTCAGCACCTCATCGGCGAGCACGAGATTACCCTGCTCATCAAGGCCGAACTCAAACTTAGTGTCAACCAGAATGAGGCCGCGATCGCGGGCATACTGTGCTCCAAATTCGTAGAGCTGCAACGTCAGCCGTTCGAGCCGTCCGGCGAGCTGACGATTGTTCGCCAATTTCTCCAGCTCGTCGCGAGTGCTAAGCGGATTGAGACAACCATCGGCCAGATAATCGCCGAGGGTCAATGCGTTGAGGTGTTCATCGTGGCCGACGTCCGCTTTAGTCGAGGGCGTGAAAATGGGAAACGGCAGACGCGACCCGTTCTGCAGGCCCGCTGGCAGCTTGTGGCCGCAAACCGTACCGTTCTTCTGATACGAATCCCAGCCACTGCCGGTCAAATAGCCGCGGGCAACGCACTCAACCGGAACGATCCGCAGCTTCTTGACCACCACGGCCCGGCACTGAAGGTCAGCGTTACCACGGAGCGATTCCGGCAGGTACTCATCAATTGCCGAGCCTGATGCCATGAGATCATGGTTGGTGAAAGAAGCAATCTGCTGACGCCAGAAGACGTTCAGCGCGTTCAGGACCGATCCCTTGTCCGGTACCAGCGCGTTCAGCACAAAGTCGAAGATGCTGATCCGGTCGCTGGCCACGACGAGCAGCTTGTCTGGATGGTCCGGCAACTCGTAGATGTCGCGGACCTTGCCGCGCGATAGTAACTCCAAGCCCGGCAGCGGCGGGCAGCGCTCAAGAATTGCTTGGGGAATGTTTGCCATCGGCCTTGACCTCTACTTTCTTTCTTTCGGTTTGATTTTCAAACAACAAAGGCTTTTCCCTCCGAGAAAAGCTGAAAGCAGTGTAGTAAATATAGCGGGAATCGTCAAGCGGCTCGACCAAGCCTACCCAGTATCATTCCCCTTAGGATAAGGGGAAGTTAGATGGGGTTACGGCTTTGCGTTCTGCCGTAACGCCCTCGCCACGCTAACGCGTTGGCGTAGCGGGCCCACTCGTTCTAACCTTGGTTCCCCCTCTTATCCCAAGAGGGGGATACTTAGGCAATACTTCTCGCTCAAGTTAAATTCCCAGCACATGATAAAAAAGGACCGACCGGAAGTTTCCGAATCGGCCCAAGACTTTTTTACTTAGAAGGAACAACATTAGTGCCGGGCAAAGCCGCGGTGCCGTGGCGGCACGTAAGCCACAGCCAAGCCGTTATCGGCGAAGTACTTTTGGACATCAGTCAGGTTCTTGCCGTCGGCCGCGAACTGCCCGATACCTTCTTTGTAGTACACGCTGATCAACGCCGTTTTCTGATTCATGGTTCTGTTATAACCTCCTCTTCTTTCTTGATTTCTTCTTCGTCAATCCCGAATCGGGTGTAGATTTCGTCCAGGTGCGACAATCCCTGCCATGGGTCAAAGCACGCGGTGAGCTGCTTCTGACGTTCGGTGCGATCGCCGGCGTTCACCAGCTGCTCGATCTCTGAATTACAGGCCACCAGACCGCGCAGTGGCGACGTGCCGCTCATCGCGCTAAAGGAAAGTTGCTGTACCAACCGGTAGGCCTGTTCCGGCTCCATGCCCCAGCCCAAGAGTAGATCCTTGACGCGGCCAGAATAGACGCAGTCTTTGGTCAGCGCGATATTTTCAAGCATCCGCCGGGGAAAAACTTCCATTTCGGCGATGATCCAGGTAAGCTTTTTGAGCATGTAGTGAACGAGATGGAAGCTGTCCGCAAGCACGATTCGCTCGACTGACGATTGGCTGATGTCGCGCTCACTCCAGGTACTAATGCTCTCCATCATCGCCAGTGCGTTGCCGCGGACGATCCGGGCCATCCCGCAGAGCCGCTCGAGGGTGATCGGGTTTTTCTTGTGCGGCATCCGTGAGCTACCCTTCTGTTTCTTGCCGAACGGTTCACGAATTTCCCCGACTTCCGTCTGGGACATCAGCCGTAAGTCCGTGGCGACATGCTCGATGTTGCTGGCCAGAATGGCAAGCTCATTCATCACCCGGGCGTGACGATCACGGTGCAGAATCTGGGTTGAGTGCCGAGCCGGTTTGACGTTGAAAGTGTTACAAACTGACTTTTCCACCGCCGGCGACAGATCGCCATATACACCGACTGCGCCGGAAAGCTTGCCGACGTTCATCACTCCGTTGCAGAGGTGGTCCAGCTCTTCATCATTACGTGAAAAGATGTCAGCCCAACCCGCCAGAACAAAGCCGAATGTTACTGGTTCGGCATGCTGACAGTGAGTCCGGCCGATCATCAGCGTTCGACGATGCTGCTTAGCTCGCGCCATCAAGGCTTTGTGGAGCTCATAGAGTCCACCGGCTTCTCCACCACCACACCTGAGGCGATCAATCGCTGTTTGAATCCTCATCACCAGCGGGATTTCTTCTGAGTCGTACGAGGTCATTTTGCGATGGAACTCCGACCGATCTTTCGGGTCAAGATTTTCCTGGACCGCTTGGACAAACGCCAGCAAATCGTGGCCGATTTCAGCTTCAATCTCATTAATTCGCTCAATCGAAAATCGAGCCTTGGATTTAATCCGCTCGAACTGCTCCATTGGCAACTCACCCGCTTCGGCTCGCACTTCGAGCACCGCCAGCTCCAGTTCCAGCCAGAGGCCAAACTTGAGCTCCTCGGCCCAAACTTCTCGCATTACTTCCGTCTCATACCGCGGTATCATTTCTCTTTCCTCCTCATCGTTTGGACTATGCAATTGTCAAACAGCAAAGGCTTTCCCTCCCTGGAGAAAAAGCCTCTTGTTTGCGTAAAACGCAGCTTTAATGTACTGGAAAAGCGCCGACTTGTCAATGAGATGCTTTTAGGTTAAACTACAGACTACTTACTACTGACTAAGACATATTGTGTCCTTCGCTATCGGCATCGTCGGCCTGCCCAACGTCGGCAAGTCAACGCTGTTTCAAGCCATCACCAAAAAGCAGGTTGACGCCGCCAACTACCCGTTCTGCACCATCGAGCCCAACGTCGGCACCGTCGCCGTGCCCGACGAGCGGCTCGACACGCTCACGGCCATTTCGAAATCGGAAAAAATTATTCCGACGACCATTGAGTTTGTCGACATCGCCGGGCTGGTCAAAGACGCCCACAAGGGCGAGGGTTTGGGTAATCAATTTCTGGCCAACATCCGCGAGGTGGACGCCATCGCCCACGTCGTGCGTGACTTCCACGACGCGAACGTCATTCACGTCAGCGGCGAGGTCAACCCCGAGTCGGACAAAGAGACCATCAACCTCGAGCTGATATTCGCCGACCTGCAGACGATCGAGAAACGCCGCGATCGGCTCACCAAGCTTACCCACGGCAACGACAAAGAGGCACAAAAAGCGCTGGCCGTGATTGACAGCATTAAAGCGGCGCTCGAGGCGGGCCAGCCGGCGCGCAGCGTTTTGTTAAAGCCTGAAGAAGAAATCTATCTCAAAGACCTGCACCTGCTGACCCGAAAACCGATGCTCTACGTACTCAACGTCGACGAGAACGACGTGCTCCAGCGGCCGGGTGTGGTAACGGTTTCCGCCAAGATTGAAGCGGAACTCGCTGAACTGCCGGCTGATGAAGCGCGGGCCTACCTGCAAGAGCTCGGCTGGGAACGCAGCGGCCTCGACCGGCTGATTACCGCGGCCTACGAGCTGCTCGACCTCATTACCTTCTTCACCAGCGGGCCGAAAGAAAGCCGGGCGTGGACAATTAAAAATGGCGCCAGGGCGCCGCAGGCCGCGGGCGTGATTCATACCGATTTTGAAAAAGGTTTCATCCGCGCCGAAATTATCGGCTACGATGACTTTGTCGCTGCCAACGGCGAAGCGGGCGCCAAAGAAAAAGGCAGCCTGCGGATCGAGGGTAAAGACTACGTAGTTAGAGACGGCGACGTGGTCCACTTTCGTTTTAGTGTATAGTCCCCT
>MHIL01000018.1:0-3838 GCA_001817495.1 Candidatus Buchananbacteria bacterium RIFCSPHIGHO2_02_FULL_56_16 | reverse complement strand
ACGTACATCCTGACGAAAGGAGGCTGTAACGTGACCAAGCACCAGCTCCATGCGTTGTGCGGAATGTGCCGCACGTATCCTGTCGCTTAAAAGGAGGTGATCCAAATCTCCTTGGGAGTGGTCACGGTTAACTCCTGGCTGCCAGCTTGGGCGGTCATCGTTCTCTTAGGAGGTGTTTATAAAAACAGGGGGCTTGTCAACCAAGCCCCTTCTTTATTTGCGTACCTTGGGTAATTTATGTTATGTTGCCGCTTCAAAAATTATAGGGGTAGGTCGGGCGCCTCTGCCCGACCTTGTTTTGGGTAGCGTGGAGCCTCTGCTCCACGCGGTCGGTGCACCATCTTTGGTCCGGCGAGAGCAGAGGCTCTCGCCTACCCTCTAAAGGCTACCGAGAAAAGATGCAAACCTGCCGCCAGACGTGCTGATCCGGCCGGCTGTAGATGAGGTCGCCGCGGTCGAGCTGGGCGAACCCTAGCTTTTTGATTTGAGCGGCGATGTTCAACTTGAGGTCGAACGTCTTAAAAAATGGAAACACGATGACCACCCGTCCGCCCGGTCGTACGACCTTGGCAAACGTTTCAAACGCCGCGATGTAGAGCTGCTCGAGCTCGGCAACTGTCCGGCTGATCTGCTGCCTGGTTTCGTGGCCGCGCAAGGCCGGCCCCAGGTACGGCTCGGTAATCACCGCGTCAACATCCTTCACCTTATTACCCAGCCCCCTGACATCGCACTGGAACAGTTTGCCGTTTGCCGTTTGCCATTTTTGGCCAAGCCATTCCAAGTTTTGCTTCGTATCCGCCACCGCTTTCGCACTCTGGTCACTGGCAATGATGTTTGCGTACCCCAAGAGCAACGCTTCCTGAATAATGGTTCCCGAACCGCAGAAGGGGTCAAGGATCGTCGCGGCTGCCGGCTGCTGGGCGAGGTTAATCATGATCTGCGCCAGCTTCGGCGGCAGAGTGCCGGACTTGGTATCGCGCACCGGCCGGCCGTAGTCGCGCCGGCTGTAGTCCTCAAACGCCTGGACCGCTTCGGTTTTTGCCAGCCATTTATTCTCCAAAACGAGAAATTCAGTGACTTTGTTTTTAGTGACCACCACTGACGAGAGCGCCTTATCACGGCTGGTCACCAGCCGTGAACTAATCCCCGCTTCCTTAAGCTGCTGCTTAACCGCCATACCGAGCTTGGTCGCAGGGCACTCGTAAAAGCTGATACCAAACCGGAGCTTGCCGGGCTGAGCGTTGGCCTTGAGCGCGTCGACAATCACCTGCGGGTCAACCTTCTCGCCGATTACCGTGCCGACCTTAATCGTCCCACCCAGCCGATCCAAGAACGCCGGACCGTCCAACGTATCGTCAGTTTGCAAAATTAAAAAAGAGCTGGTTTGGACAACTACCTTTGCGCCGGGCAACACCGCCCGGATTTCCGCCACCGAGAGTGCCGGGTTACGGCCTAAAATGAAAGCGTACTGGCTCTTCATATGCCACTATTATACCATACTTGACGAATTTTCCGGCCCGTGCTAAGCTCTCTCTAGTTTACAAACCATACCTTTTCCCGGTCCCCTACGGACCATTAACCTTGCCCGTCTCGAGGCAAGGAAAGGTGTCAGCACGAATGCGTGTAATCAACCAGGTCGTTCACGAACGACGTGATCAACGTAGCGCCATCGGACACCGTTTGGCGTTTTTTCATCCCTAACTAACAGCTAAAAGCTATCAGCTCAAACGACATGACCAACCACTACGAACTGCTCTACCTCATGCCGGCCACCCAGACCGAAGAAGAGCTTGGCCCCGTCAGAGACGAGGTGAAACGGCTCATCACCAAGCTGGGGGGCGCCATCACCCTGGAGAACAGCATGGGGAAGCACAAGCTCGCCTACCCGATCATGCATGCCCGCTACGGCTACTACCTGCTCTATGAGTTTGACCTGCCGGGCGAGCAGCTCAAGGATCTGAACCGGGAGCTGGGGCTGCTGCCGGGATTGCTCCGCCACCAGGTTGTCCGGCGGGAAGTTTCAGTCGCCTCGCTCAAGCGCCGCGCCGAACGAACCGAACGGGTAGCGGCGGCCGCTGCCCGGGCCCATGCGGCACTGCCCGCCGAGGCAGTAAAACCGGCCGACGAGAAAGATAAAATCCGCCTCGAAGACCTCGACGACAAACTCGACGAGCTGCTCGAAGGCGATATTAAGATGGTCTAGCGATACCGAGGTAAAGCTTTAGTCAGTAGTGAGTAGTCTGTAGGTCCAATCAACATAGCGCCATCATTAGTAATCGTAATTGTATGGCGCAGGGGTATAGAGACCTTATCGTTTGGCAAAAAGCAATTAAGTTGATAGTTGAAATTTACAAACTATCCAATACCTTACCGAGAGCTGAAACGTACGGCCTGAGTTCGCAGATGCGACGAGCGGCAGTTTCCATCCCGTCTAATATTGCCGAGGGAAGCAGGAGGGGCACTCATAAGGAATTCAGGTATTTCTTACTGGTGGCCTTTGGCTCGGGTGCGGAACTAGAAACCCAAGTAGAGATTGCGAAACAGCTGTATACGCGACGGGAAATAAATTTTGAAACTATTGACTTACTTCTTGATGAAGTAATGAAAATGTTAAATAAAATGATTTACTCTACTGACTACAGACTACTCACTACTAACTAATTCTTAACTTAAGCACTATGGACCTGAACAAAGCAATGCTCATCGGCAACCTCACCCGCGACCCGGAGACTCGAACCACGTCGAACGGCGCTACGGTCACCACCTTTGGCGTGGCCACCAACCTGGTCTGGACCGACCAGAGCGGCCAGCGGCAGAGCAAGCCGGAGTTTCACAACATCGTCGCCTGGCGCAAGCTGGGTGAAATCTGCGCCCAGTACCTTAAGAAAGGCGGCAAGATTTACCTCGAGGGCCGGATTCAGACCCGCGAGTGGGAAGGCACTGACGGCGTCAAGCGCAACCGGACCGAAATCGTCGCCGACAACATGATTATGCTCGGCAGCCGCGACGGCAGCAGCCCGGCGGGCGGATCGTTTACCAAGCAGCCGTCGAACCGGGACGAGGGCGTCCAGCCCGAACCGCCGGTTGATGAAACGGAGATTAAGGTCGAAGATATTCCGTTCTAACAAAAAATACTAAATCCTAAGCTCTACATACATTCCAATGACCAAAGATAGCTGCTAGCTTTGAGCTGATAGCGGTTAGATTTTTGGGAAGTAGCTTCTTAGCTTGTAGCTTTTTAGGAAATGGCAAGTCTCGGCAACTCGGAAGCTAAAAAGCTAATTCCTCATTCCTAACTCCTCAATGAAGCTAACAGCTCGTTCTAGGATTTAGTGCTTAGCGTTAAACTTCAATGCCCAAACCAACCCCACTGAACAACAAGCCGAAAAATTGCCACTTCTGCGTCAACAACGTCCCGGAGATCGACTACAAAGATACCCAGACGCTGCGGCGGTTCATCTCTTCGTACGCGAAAATCGTCCCCCGAAAACGCAGCGGCGTCTGCGCCAAGCACCAGCGCAAGCTTGCCAACGCGATTAAGCGGGCCCGGACGATGGCGCTGCTGCCGTTCACCAGCTAACCTCCCTGTCCATGTTGAGCATCTCTGACATCCGGCAGGGTACAATCTGCCAAATCAACGGCGAGCCGTTTGAGGTCATCTACACCCAGCACGTCCAGATGGGCCGCGGCGGGGCGATCCTCCGGCTCAAGCTCAAGAGCTTAAGCTCCGGCAATGTTTTGGAAAAAACGCTCAAGGGCGCCGACGGCCTCGAGGCGGCTGACGTGAGCCGCAGCAAGGTCAACTTCCTCTACCGCGACGCCGAGGGCTTCCACTTTA
>MHIL01000017.1 GCA_001817495.1 Candidatus Buchananbacteria bacterium RIFCSPHIGHO2_02_FULL_56_16 | reverse complement strand
AGAATTTTTTTAATCATCTCAGATATGTTAATCATTAATTGAGAATTCGCTTCCTCGCCCAGGACTGAAGTCCTGGGCGAGGAAGCGAAGCCCACTCACGTGGGCTCACAGCCCCAGGTAGTTCCATTTAAGGCACCGCAGTCCGCGCCAGCGGACTTTGGCTGCCAGTAGCCTGAACAAAAAACGCCCCTTACGGCGCGCTTGTTGATTGATCAGTTTACGCTTGAATTGTAACACTATTATTTTTTTGCGTCAACCATGCTAGCCCAGGACTGAAGTCCTGGGCTTAGCTGACAAAGCCCACTACCGTGGGCTGCCGGCCGAGGGTAATTCTAATCGCCGATTAAAAATGGCTCGCCTGGACGTCAGACGAGCCGGAAGTAGGTGCCTGCTTTGATGCAGAGAAGTTTGATGAAACGTGCCAGCTGAAGAATGGACAAGGGAATGAGCAGGATGAGCGTACCAATGAGGTAATGGATCGGCCACGTTGGCCAGCATACGAGAGTAACAAATCCGGCGGGAGGGCCAAAATGCTTGGCCATTAGTCCGGCGAAGAAAAATGCCGAGGCCAAAGCGGGGTATCTGGGATCCTCACTGCGAACTTCGTCCGCTAGATTGTAGACGAAAATGAACATCCACATGCCGGAAATACCGTAACAGACGTTGTAAAAGAACTCGGTAAAGGTCATGATGACGTACCTCCTAAAGATCTATATGCTCTATATACCTCACACCCAGTGGTTTGTCAACCAAAAAATTTTTAGAAAAAAGCCCGTCGTTTTCACGAATAACAAAAAACTGCCCTAGCTTCTCGGCATAGTGGCGGTTTGCAGCCGGTGGATCTAGTGACGCTTTATGATTGGGGATAAATTGTTTAAATTGTTGAGCAGTTATTACCCGGTAAAAGATAAAACTCCAACCCTTCACAACAATATACATTTTTACCGCCTCCATATTTATCTTCCCATCCTTTCGTTGAACCGATATCAAGATCATTAGGGATTGGAGTTTGGCGCGTCTCACCTTGAGGTGTTGTTTTTTGAAAGCAGCCACATGGTTCATTTTCGGAAATCTTGCCATTTGGACAAATTGGATAGCATTTGTCTCTATTACTTATTCCGTGTACCCCACAAATACCCGACGAACAATCTGCATGTGATTCGCAATAGCTCCCAATTTTACATGGCTTACAATCTGGTCCTCCACAATCTATATCGCTTTCTCTTCCATTGCGTCTGCCGTCATCACAGCTAGATGAGAGTGCTTGTTTAACACACTCATCTTCTCCCGGACTGATACCTTGAAAGGCATATCCGCAAATTTCTAATTTGCAGTATTCTGCCTCGTCAGTATCTTTGTAACTCCTGTCGCAAATTAGCAGCATTTCTTGGTAATTAGCCCCCGCTCTTTCTTTAATACTGAAAAAAGTATTAAAACAAATTTCCTTATCAAACTCATTTTTTGAAGTACAGGCAGCTTCCCACTCGGTATCGGTTTTTGGCTCTCGGCAGGTCCCATTGTCGCAGTAGGGTACGATGGGTCCGAGACATCTTCCCGATGTATCACTGCCAGGACAATCCGCCGGGCCTTCAAAAGGACAATCTGAATGAGATCGGCAATCCTGGCCGGCAACCACCCCTGTATTTAATGAAGTTAAATTAGAAAAAGGATTATTCAAATAGAAAATAAATAATGCTGCGATGGTCGCTACTCCTAAACAGACTAATATGTAGACTACTTTTTTCATGCATTCTCATTATATCACAAAACCGCCATTTTGAGGCGGCTGGGTGCCGCCGCTGGTTTATCAAATTAAAAAAGCCCGTCGTTTTCACGAGGGCATTGGTGTGCAATTGCTGTGCTCTGAAACGTTCTAGGCCGCTACGTGCCTAAAGTGAAATCCCGAAAGCGGGAAAACCTTGCCGTAGGCGGAGATATAGACGTTTTGAGGGTGCGGATTACGCACGAAGTCTGCGCAAGGGCAGCTTACTTCATGAGTCTCCATCGTCATTCCTTGCGTATCAGCCAGCCCCACGCCCCAAGTAAGCCGTGGGGTGCAGTTGCAAACTCTGACCACCTTCAGCACCTGAAATTGCTCTGCGTCTATATACCTCGCGCCCAGTGGGTTTGTCAGGTGTGTTTTGCCATGAGAAGGCTTTATTGAGCGGGGAGCAGATTTGATTATCTGCGGGGTGCTTGAATTTTACTCTTCAGCCGTTACTAAATAAAAATGATAGTGTATTAGTCTTGTAGATAATAAACAGCGGTCTGTTTTGCAGGTTTCGTATCGTTGTATACGGCTTGTATCCAGCCTCGTCTAGGAGTTTCATAATTTGGACTGAATGATGATTTTCAATTTCACTCTTATCTATTGCAGTAAAAATAAAATAATAGCTGTCAAACCCAGTTTTTTCAAAAAAATCAGGACCGCTAGCCGTTAAAACAAAAGCGAGCTCTTGAAAACTTAGTATGGGCCTAAGCTCATTAAACGCTCTTCGCCAAAAAATCCATCTAACGTGAGTATACTGCATCCGATCATCATAGAACACAAAAGCCATTTCTGGTGATAAGCCTTGGTTGCCGAGTCTCGATTTGACGAGCATTTCTTTTTTCTCCGCGAGCCTATTCAACTGTGGAACCGGCATTTTAAATGGCGGTTCCTTAAACGGTATGATAGGTTTTTGAGTGTAAAAAAAATCTTCAAGCCAATTATCTAAATGGTAGTAGTTATTTTCTAACCCCCGTAACGGCTTTTGAAAAAGTATTGGCTGGGTACTAAATGGTTCAAGCGCCAGCACCTGTGAATTGTAAGCTACGAGGAAAAAATAACATACGGCGATGAATGTTAAAACCGTGATTATTCTTTTGTATTTGTATATTTGATAAAGGTACATAATAGCCGCGCTCGCCAAAAGTACCCAAGCGGGGCTTACCAATGAAATAAATCTTGGCGCCGAGCTGCCAAAGAAGACTAGGAGCGTTGAAGCAAAGTATAACAATACCGCCGTAACTAAAAGTTTTGGGAATTTCGAGGGTAAGAATTTGTTCAGCATCAATAAAAATAGCCCCATTAACGCGAACAATGAAAAGAATAAATTTTCAGACCGCTCAAAAATGAAGTAAACTGCAGCGAACCCGGGAATTCCCTCATAATTCCTTTTTAATCCCTTAAAGTCATCCGGCTGCGCTCCAACTAAAGAGGACAAGGCGGCATCAAAATGCCCCCTCGTCAGATAATAATTGACATTATAGATGATGAGGGGGCTTATTATTATGAAGAATAGCAACATCCCCCCATAGAGCCGCCGGGACTTAAACAGTTCTTTTTTAGAAAATAAAATGATGAAAAAACTTAGAGGCAAGAGAACCAGCGCCGTATATTTAGACAATAGGCCCAATCCGATAAAAACGCCGACGCCGATAAGGTACTCCTCTTGGCCCTTGATTGCTTTGACTATAGAGATTAAAGTAAGCAAGGTAAAAAATATAACGAACGTTTCTAAAAGGCTTATCCTGCTCGTCCATACCGAGTAATTACTGACTGCTGCCAGCGCGGCACTCAATAAACCAAATTTTTTACTATAGAGACTGCTGCCCAATATAAACATGAGTATAATTGAAACGGTGCCGAATAGGGCATAGGGCAAGCGTGCGATGAAAATAGTATCACCGAATATTTTAAAAAATATATGTTGAATAAAAAAAGAGAGCGGGGGGCTGTCATGAAAAGAAAATTTTTGCCACCATTGCTGATTTTCAAAAGCTTGTACCGGCGTGATTTGCGTCGGTGAGTATATATAGTCGAGATACCCCACTGCCCTCATGGCGTAAAGATCCTCTTCTACCGTAAAATCAAATTCGCCCAGATTGGTCAGCCGTAAAACAGCGCCGCTGATAGTAATTAATACCAGGGCAAGCGGGATAGCCGCGGTGTAAAATTTATTTTTCATGCTTCAAGTGTAACATAAAACCACCCGTTCGGGCAGCTCGGTCTATCGATACTTTACACTAATGACGGCCAACCTTGATCTGAAACCACCCACCCCTTCCTCGGCCCCGTGCCCACCAAACTCGCGTCGGCTAGCTAGGCGCGCGACCGGGCCAGAATGCCAAAGTAGAGAAAGTACTTGCTCAAGCCCGGCCGCTGCTCATTGTTAAATTCTTGGCAGGTCTGTTCCCGGAGCCGGGTTAATTCTTTCAGACGGTGGTTGTGCCAGCGCCTGTCCGCCAGGGTTAAATCGAGCAGCTCCAGCATCCGAGCAAACGCTTTTTCAAAGTAATCCTGGCGGCCTTGCCGCTTCCAGCGCCAGGCGCGCTCGTACTCGCTGCCGATGTTGCCGAGCTGTTCAGCCAGGCTAAGCTCGAACCACCGGCCCGCGGCCAGCGAGGCGTGCTGTTGAACACCGGGCAATGTCATAACGTAATTATTTTACTCACAACGCTTAGAACACGACTGCGGACGGTAAGGTCTTCAATTGACCGTGTGCGATTATTTTGGCGCGGCCGAATGTTAATCATCGAATCAAACTCCACCATTTCCGGCCAGGGTAAATCAACGTACAAGTTAATGCCCCAGAGGTTTTCCTGTTTTGAACCATTTTGTAGTAATAGGGCTTCTTCGTCGGCATGCAGCTCCCCGCCCAGAGCTATAACATTTTTTTCAATGTCTACCACGGCCTTAACCATGTCGCCAAAACGGGCTTGAGCCGCCAGTTTGACTTCATCCAATAAGATCGATTTGGTAATTAACCTAATTTCACCCATACGCCATCTTTTGTTCAGCTACCTTCCCTTCCTCACCTCGTGCCCGCCAAACTCGCGGCGAATCGCGGCGATGGTGCGCTTGCCAAGCGCGAACTTTTTAGTCTGGTCGCGTCGGACCGCAACCGCGGCTGAAAATGCCGGCGCGTAAGCTTTGACTGCGGCCACGGTTTTGCGCAGCTCGTCAATGGTTACGCTGTCAATCTTGGGACTGATCTTTTTAAAGTCCGGCCGCTCTAACGCTTTCGTAGTCAACCCAAGCAGCCAGCTGTGAACCACGCTCGCCGGTTGCCAGACTTTGGTTACCTGCCGGAGATCAATCGGCTTTTTGAATCGCGACAAGGCTTCGACGCCTTCGGCCAGGCCTTGCAAATAAACATATTCGACGATGTTGTGCACGCTCTTAACGAAGTGGCCGCTGCCGGTTTCGCCGAAGTAACCGTAGCCGCCTTTGGGCGCGAGCGCCTGGCAAAACGGTTCGATGAATTTGAACTGACTCTTGGGTCCGCCGACCATCAGGGTATAGCCGTTCTTCAAACCCCACACCCCGCCGGAAACGCCGACGTCAAAAAAATAAACGCCTTTCTTGGCGCAAAGTTTGGCGTGCATTTCGGCGTTCTGGTAAAAGTCGTTAGCGCCGTCAATAATGATGTCGCCGCGGCGCAGTAACGGCAGCAGCTTTTTAATCGCCGCATCAGTCGGCTTGCCGCTCGGCAGCATCAGCCAGATAATTTTTTTCTGGCCGAGTTTGCCGACCAGTTCTTCAAGGCTGGCGACCGGGATCGCTCCCTGGCGGCTGATCTGTTTGACCTTGTCCTGGCCGCGGTTAAAGGCAACGACTGCAACTTTGCGGCTTAGTAACCGCGAGACCATGCCGTAGCCCATTCGACCCAGGCCGTAGAAACCAATTTTCGACATAGCCATACGCTTATAGAATAATGACCAATAACCAAGCACCAATTTTCAGGTAATCACCAATGTTCAAGTCCCAATGACCAACGTTGGACGTTCGTTTGGTTATTGAAAATTGGCAATTGGTAATTGTTTGGTTATTGGGATTTGGTGATTGGAACTTATCTGACTTAATAACCTCCAATGCTTGGCATCCTACTGCTTAATCGGCATAATAATGTAGAGGTAATTGGCATCTTTACCAACCGGCTTAATGACGCACGGGTTGCTCGCGTCCACCAGATCAACCTCCACCTGATCGGCGTTGCTGTTCTGCAGGCCGTCGAGGAGGTAGCGGTAGTTTAATACCACTTTGCCGTCGTCACCGCTCATCTCGCCACCGAGGCGGGCGATACTCTCGCCCAGCTGGGTGTTGGTTGAGGAAATCACCACCTCTTTCTGCTTGGGCAGAAACTCGACACTGACGTCGTAGATGCCGCTGCGGGCGAACAAGCTGGTGGTTTTAGCCGCCTTGACAAACTCGGCGGCGTCAAGAATCGCCTTGGTGTTCGAGCGCTGGGGGATAATCTGGCGGTAGTCGGGGTACTGGCCGTCAACCAGCCGGGAAACCAGCTCGACGCCGCCAAAGGTAAACAGGATCTGGTTTTCAACGATAAAAATTTTAATCGTCGAGAGGTCGGCCATGGTCGCCGGGTCTTTAAAGCTGCCTAAAATCCGCAGCAACTCCTGCAGCGTCTGGACCGGCACGATTACCTTTTGTTCGCTGTCGGCCGGCTTACCCTGCAGCGCCAGGCCACGCTCGGCCAGCCGGTAGCTGTCGGTTGCCGCCATGGTCAACCTGCCGTTTTGAAAATGAAAAAAGACGCCGTTAATTTCCGGCCGCGTCTCGCTGGTTGCGACCGCAAAAATCACCTGGCTGATCGCCCGGCGGAACTCTTCGGGTTCGACCGCGTAAGGATTCTCCCGCTTAATTTGCGGAATGAGTGGAAAATCCGTGGCCGGCTGGCCCTTGATTTTTGTTGAGTGGTTTTTACATCTAACCGCCAACACCTGGTCGCGGCCTTCCTGAACTTCATTCGGCGCGGTTAAATCAACCTGTTCTTTCGGCAACAGGCTGACGTAGTCGGCCAGCAGGCGGGACTGGACGGTAAAATCGCCATCCTCTTCAACCTTGCCCCGGATCACGCAGCTGATCGCCATCTCTAGGTTGGTGGTTAAGAAGGTAATGGTTTTATCTTTCACCTGAACTAAAACGTTGTTTAGTATCGGCAGGCTAGCGCTCTTGGTGGTGAGATGGCTGACAATAAATAATCCATGGTTTAAATTTTCTTGAGTACAGGATATTTTCATAGGGTGAGGTTATAGGTGAGGTTATATTAGTATTATATATTTATATACTATATTTAAAGAGAATTAATAACAATAAGGGATGGGGAAAAGTGGACAAGGTGTTTTTTTAGGTAGGTTGTTTGGTAAAAGTGCGGCGTGGTTTTTTAAACCGTGGGATAAGTTGGGGGTCGGTTGTTGCTGGTTTTAGCCACTGCTTTAGGCGGGTATGAAAAAATTTTTTCTCCCGATGTGGTGCACAGGCTTGCGGGGTGAGCGTGAGCAACTTACGCACCTACTTTCCCCCAGCCGCTGAACATAGTAACTCACTAGTTGTACAGCTTTTCCCGGATCAATTTAATGTCCTGGTTGATCTTTTCGTCGGAGTCAACCAGCTGGGAAATTTTTAGGTAGGCGTGCATCGCCGTGGTGTGGTCGCGGTCGCCGATCTCTTGACCGATGGTCGGGTAGGAGCTGCGCAACTCCTCGCGCATCAGGTACATCGTGATCTGGCGCGGTACCGCCAGGCTTTTTTTACGACAGCTGCCGAGCAGATCGTCAAGCTTGAGGTCGTAGAACGAGATGACGGTATTGATAATCTGCTTGGGGGTGACGGATCGTTTCTGGGTCGCGGCGCTGACGGTGGCAAGAATCTTTTTGACGCTCTCGAGCGTCGGACGGTCGCCGCTCAACTGGTGGAAGGCGATGATTCGGTTCAACGCGCCCTCGAGTTCGCGAATGTTGTTTTGGATCGAGGTCGCCACGTGGATGATGACGTCATCGTCGAGCCGGAAGTTTTTTTCTCCCAACTTAGAGCGTAAAATGGCGGTCCGGGTCTCGAGGTCCGGGGTGGAAATGTCGGCGATCATCCCCCACTCAAAGCGCGAGATGAGCCGGTTTTCCAGGGCGGGTATGGCCTTGGGCGGCCGGTCAGAGGTAATTACGATCTGACGGTTGGCCTGGTGGAGGTCGTTGAAGGTGTGGAAGAACGCCTCCTGGATGCCCTCTTTGCCGGCCAGGAACTGGATATCGTCAATCAGCAGCACGTCCACCGACCGGTAGGCTTCCTTGAAGCGGTCAACTCTGTTCGACGAGATCGACTTGATGAAGTCGTTGGTGAACTTTTCGCAGCTGACGTAGAGCACCCGCTTGTCCGGCGCGAGGTGGAGGACCTGGTTGCCGACCGCCTGCATCAGGTGGGTCTTGCCCAGGCCGACGCCGCCGTAGATGAACAGCGGGTTGTAGGCCTCGCCGGGTTTTTGGGCAACGGCCAGGCTCGCCGCTTGGGCGAGCTCGTTACCCTTACCGATGACGAAGTTGCCGAAGGTGTAGCGGTGGTTCAAGCCGAACTTGTTGACCGCCGTCGGCTCAATCTCGATTTTAACCGTAGTCGGCGCGATGGGCGCGGCGGCGCTGCTGCTGATCAGCCTGGCATTGGTTGACCGGGCCTCGACGCGGTAGCTGACGTTTCTAATTTTACTGTCGGTAATTTTTTGGAGCGCCTTTAAGATCGCCGAGTGGTATTTTTTTTCCAGCCAGGCTTTGGTGAAGGTGTTCGGCACGCCGATGGTTACCGAGCTGTCGTCGTAGGAAAAGATGAAGGTGTTCTTAAACCAGGTCGTGAAGTTTGCCTTGCTTAAGGCGAGCTCGAGCTCGCCGAGCGCGGCCTGCCAGATTTGTTGCACCTCCATAGGCTTCTTGTTTGGTTATACGCTTCGTCTTAAGAAACGGTGAAATGATTATAGCACGCGCCGGGATTTAGCAGAACGCACTGAGAAATAATGAAAGTTAATAACGTGTGAGTAATTTGTGCATAATTAGAGTAATGGTTTTTTTTAATTCAGTCAATACCCATGCTCCTTTGACTTTTTATCCGATAACTTGTATGATGGAAGCATTGCCTTTCAATAATCAGTAACCGATAGCAGTTACTTATCAATGGTTAACTAAATTGTTATTCTATGCCTAAAAGAACCTACCAGCCGAAAAAGCGGCACGCCAAACGCCAGCACGGCTTCCGTAAGCGGATGGCGAGCGCCGGCGGCCGCAATATCCTCAAGCGCCGGCGGACCAAGCGCCGCCAGCGGCTGGCCATCTAGACGGTATGCCCGGTAGCAGTCCCTCACCTATTCGAGAAAGAACTATCATCGCGGCGCGATTTAACGATTATTTAGCAACCATCACCCTGCGCTTTACGTACTTTGAGATACGTAATAGGTAAGGCGAGGGATCACTACCGGGTATGCTGTCCTCCCCTCACCGGCTGGCCAAAGACCGAGAGATTAAAAGGGTTTTGGTTCAGGGGAGATCTTTTTTTTCGCCCCTGTTCCGGATCCGGCTGCTGGCAAACGGCACCGGACCGAGTCGCTTCGCGATTGTCGTTTCGAGCAAGGTGAGCAAAAAAGCGACGGTTCGAAACACCGTCAGGCGGCGCCTCACTGAAATCATCAGGCTTAACCTCGCCGCGATTAAACCCGGCTACGACGTGATGGTCACGGTCAGCAACCGGGCGCTGCCTGCAGGTTACCACAAGCTCGAAACCCAGCTGCTCACTTGCTTTGATAAAGCGAAAATAGTAATGACCAACCACCAAGCACCAATGACTAAGTAATGACCAATCACCAAATTTCAATCACCAATGGCTGGGCGTTTGGTAATTGAATATTGGTCTTTGGTGATTGTTTGATCATTGGAATTTGGTCATTGGTTATTCAACTATGGCTTACCTAAGCAAATTTTTCAGCTCACTGCTGGTCGCGGTCATCCGGGGTTACCAAAAGACGCTCTCGCTCGACCACGGCCCGCTCCGGCGGCTCTACCCGAACGGTTTCTGCCGCTTTTACCCTTCGTGCTCGCAGTACGCGATCCTCTCAATCCACCACCACGGCCCGCTCCGGGGCTGCCTGCGGGCGACCGGCCGGATCCTGCGCTGCAATCCGTTCAGCAAGGGAGGGTATGATCCGGTTCACTAAGTAATTCGCAGAAAGCTTTTAGCTTTTAGCTGATAGCTGTTAGAAGGGTCGTTACTAAAGCAGTCGTCTATATCCTAAAAGCTAACAGCTAAGAGCTCACCTCAAGCCCCATTATTGCTATGTCTCAACTCTTCACCACCATCCTCTACCAGCCGCTGCTTAACCTTTTGGTTTTTTTCTACACGGTTGTGCCCGGCCACGACATCGGCGTGGCGATCGTGCTCTTGACGATGGTCATTAAGCTGCTGCTCTATCCCCTGTCCCGACAGTCAATCCGCGGCCAAAAGTCGCTCCAGCAGCTCCAGCCGAAGATGAACGAGCTTAAGGAACGGTACAAGAATGATCGCGAGGCTCAAGCCAAGGCGATGATGGCGCTCTACAAGGCGGAGAAGGTTAATCCGCTCTCCTCGTGCTTGCCGCTCTTGATTCAGCTGCCGATTCTCCTGGCGGTCTTTCAGGTGTTCCAGAGCGGCTTGCACAACGGCAGCCTCGACCTGCTCTATCCGTTCGTCGCCGACCCCGGCAGCCTCAACCCGGTTTCATTCGGGCTGGTCAACCTGGCCCAACCCAACCTCGTGCTGGCGCTCTTAGCCGGCGCAGCCCAGTACTGGCAGGCCCAGATGCTCTCCACGGCCCGGCCGCCCAAGAAAATGCCCGGCGCCAAAGACGAAGACATGATGACGATGATGAACCGGCAGATGCTCTACGTCATGCCCGTGATGACGGTATTTATCGGCATGACGTTGCCCGGCGGTTTGGCCCTCTACTGGTTTATCATTACCTTGCTCACCGCGCTACAGCAGCAGGTAATGTTTCGCAAAGACGGGCCGCCAGCTCCGAAGACGACTCCCGCTGCCCCGGCGACGAACGCATCGTAACGCTTTAAGATTATGCGAATCTCCAGCTCCGACTTAATCAACCTGCCGGTCGAAACCCAGAGCAGCGCTCACCTGGGCCGCGTCAGCTCGTTTGACCTTGACCTCGACGGCCACAAGGTGGTGCGCTACTACGTCAAGACGGGCCTGATCAAGGGGCTGTGGCACCAGCAGCTCCTGATTGATCCAATTCAAGTAATCAGCATCAGCAAAGAAAAGATGGTGGTTGAAGACAACCTGGCGGCAGAGCCGGCAACACAGGTCAAGGAAGTGCCGTTCGCCGCGCCGGCAGCCAAATAGTCCGGTTCGCTACCATAGCTCATAGTAAAACAGCCCTGCACAGCGGGCTGTTTTTTGTCAGGCGTTTCCGTGCCGCCTTGACTTCCGTGTCCTCGCCGGGTACGATGTGGTCAGTCAATCAGGGGTGCGCCGGGCGTACCCAAATGTTCATTTCATCACGGTGGAGGTAAAAATCATGACCGTTACAGCAGCAGACCAGCGCGCTAAGGTGCCATTTGCGGAGCTCGAGGAACGCCTCGGTACGGCGCTCGCGACGGTAGCCTACTTTACCAGGCACGGCTGCTTACCGCGGCGCGCGAAAACGTTTCAGCCGGACGATTGGTACTTTGTTGCGTCGTATGCGCCCGTCGACAGCCCGTTGCGTCAGCACGCTCAAAAGCGGGCAGCCGCACTCGACGCTTTGTTCGCCGAGTGGCTGGCGCTCCTCCGCTACCCTCGTCGGAACGGCGTCACTGCGGTTGCGGAAGCGAAGGTGGCGGACCTCGCCGGCACGTTCCTGCAGTGGCACGAAGTCCACAGTGTTGCTCTGTCGGGCGGCTCGCTCGAGGAGCTCGCCCGGCTGAAGATGGCTGAAGCGCCGGGCCAGTTCGGTGACTTTGCTCGGCTCGCGCTAAATCAGCAGTTTGGCTCACTCGCGCTCCGGCGAATGGCGCGGTCCGCTCAGACCCTGGCCGAGTGGCTCACGGTCTACCGGGCGGGAGCAGCCAACTCCGCCATACGCCAAGAGGCAGTCGAAGCGATAACCCGCCTGTGGGCATCCGCCGAGGAGTGGGAAGCGGCGTGCTCGGCGATGGCCGGAACCACCGACCCGATTCGCACTACGCTGGTTCAGCGGTTCAGCCAGTTCGCCCGCACCTGCCAGCAGTGGTGGCGGGTCGCGCTCTGGTCAGATGAAGGTGATCCGCTCAAGGTCAGGGCGATCGACGCCCAGCTCGAGCTGGCGGAAACCTTTGAAGAGGCGGCTAACATTTGCGCGGTCCTACCTGAATGTTACGCCGGCCGGAACAAGGTTTTTGATCGGGTGGTTGCCGCTGCCGTAACCGCCGGGGACCTCGCTCGGTCGCTCTTCTGGGTTCGGTCAAGCGCTAGTCACTGTGCCCAGGTATTCGGCAAGCTCATTGCTTTGGATGCTTCGCTCATGGAGTGGGGGGAAGCGCTCGGTCAGTTTGATCCTGATGACGTACTGTATGGTGAAGCAATTAAACTGCTTGCTGCGACGATCGTCATTGATGAGTGAATATCCAGGAGTTGTCCACGGCAATAACCAAGCCTAAAACCGCCAGCCAAGAAGAGCAGGCGGTTCTTTTTTTATCTATGATTTTTTTTAACCTTGTGTTTAGGGGGTGCTACAAATCCAGTCCGTAGGCATTTCTTTCATTGGTTTGCTGAACCGTAGTCACAGCCTTCGAAGCCGGCATTGATTGAGCTGCGCTCATATAGAGGGTTCCGCTTGACTTCCGCGTCCTCGCCGGGTACGATGTGGCCAGTAATTAAGGTACGCTGTCATGCGTATTTGAACGTTCATTTCACCGCGGAGGTGTGAATCATGACTGTTGCAGCAGAGCAGCCAAAATCGGCGGCGGAGGCAGATGCGCCGCCCGTTCTGGTCGAAGACGGTCTCGCCAAGGCCCTTGATATCCGGCTCTGGCTGGCGGGTCAATTTGAGGACGCGGTCCGTCTCTGCGCCCTCCTGCCCGAAGACTACGCGGGGAGGGTCAGAGTCTTTGACCGGATTATCGATACCGCCAAGACGGCCCGCGCCTGGCTCTTCGCCCTCTCGTGGGTTAAGTTGAGCGCCATCCATCGCGCCATCGTGGTTACGAATCTTATCGTGGCGCGCGCGTCGTCCGCCCAGTGGGACCAGGTGCTCGATCAGCTTGATCCAGGCGACGAGCTCTACGCCCGGGCGATCAGGGCCCGGGCCAATATGCTCATTATCGAGCAAGCTCCGGTGGAGCTGTCGTTTGCTGCTTGGTCTCCAACCTAAAACCGCCACGCCCAAACGGTGCGGCGGCTTTTTTTGTCAAAACATCTTAACCTCAGTCCTTAAAACCCTTAAACATTGTTTTGAAACCAACATACACCATTCCAACGATTACTGCCGGACCAACCAAGGACGCGCCGGTTTGTAAAACCTCCCGGCCGATTTCGCCTAGTTCCTTGGTGACTTCAGCGGCTTTGTCGATTAGTTCATCCATAGTGGTAGTTTAGTTGACGGGCTAAACAAACTAGAACCGCCGCTCTTTTCCCACGATCAGCCGCAGCTTGCGCAGGGTCAGTCCGCATTTGTTTCGGCCGCGGGTTTGACAGCTTCTCGGTTGAGGAACTTTCTGACCTTAGTCGTTTCGGGGAATTCAATTTTTTTGTCAAGCCACCGTTGGTACGAATTGAGCATGGGGTCAATAACTTCTTTAAAATCTTTGGCATTCTTGAGCTCGGGTTCTAAATCTATTCCCTCTCGCCGTAAGAAGCGCAGGGCCCGGATCGCGTGAGCCCAAGCGTCGCGTTCCTCGCGGGCGAAGTCGTCAACGAGGGGAACCAGCTTGTCGCTCTGTATCAGAAATGTTCGACCCAGGGTATCTTCACGTTCGCTCGTAACTTTAATGTCTTGCTCACCAGCCATTTCGGGCTTAGAGACCTGGTCGGGATCGACTTCGGCGCCAACTTCCTTGAGGTGCTTAAGTAGATTTGGCACGTATAGATTTTGGTAAAAATCTACCCCTCGTTTTTCCCGTTCGGCTTCCATTTGCTCCTGGGCCCACGTCATTAAACTAAGATTAAGATCAACAGCGGCATAAAATTTTTCAAAGTTTTTTCGTCCTCCCCCAAGGCCATAGGCGTCTTGCCACGCGTGCGTCACCTCATGGAGCAGCGAGAGCATTCCGCCTTTTTTGGTTAGGTCGCCGTAGCCGACTTTTCCTCCATATTCATCACCATAGAACGTTGCGTAAAACCCATCGCCCGAATTTTTAGTTCCTTCATACTTCGTAAGTTCAGTCCGCGCCGGTATGACCCTTTCTTCGAGGGTACCATTTTTGTCTTGCGTAACTTTGATAGTTTTTTCGTCGAGCGTGGCAGGCGTGTATCGGAATTTATTTGGCAGGAGCTGATCCATCTCGAGAATCATTCCCGTCTCGGCGTCTTTCACCAGGAGGAGTGAACGGCTGGCGCTGTATTCGGTACCGTCATCCAGCGTAAAGAATTGGTTGTCAATATCCTCCTGGACGTAGATTGGTCCGCCCGGTTGATGAGACCATACGCTCCGCCTTTCGGCTCGCCTGCCCTCAACCTCGTGGGCGGAGACGGGGCCAACCATTTCTATTGGGGCGCTCTTAGCCGCTGCGTGACGCATCTCTTGGTAATACTTTTTTGAAAAGCTGGCGCGTAGCCATCGGTAGTATCGCTGCTCTGAAATTTCGCCTTGTTCATCATAGATGATATTGCTCGGTTGAGCACGGTGCTCATAGGGCTTTTTCGGCTGGTGGAGCGATTCGGGAATCAGCGAGCGGAAAAATTCCCCCGCTCGCCTGCTAATGTCGGCTGATTTTTTTATCGTTTCAGCTTCGGCCTTTAATTCCTTATCTTCCCACTGCATCCACTCAAGCACTTGACCGACTATTTTTGTCTTTGCCGACTGGAAAATTTCCCGCAGCGAGGTCCGCTCTCGTTGGGTTTCGATTTCCGGACTGTAACTGCGTTCTGTTTCCATAACTAGAACCGCCGCTCTTTGCCCACGATCAGCCGCAGCTTGCGCGGGGCGACCTCGACGCTCGCCGGCGTCTTGATGATTTGCTGGCCGTCGGTGAGCACCGAGGTCGAGCTGCCGCGGCTGGTAATCAGCAGTTTCTTAAACGGAATAACGCTTTGGCTGGCGATTGAACCTTTGCGCATTTTGAACAGACCGCTCGCCGGCGGCTGGACCAGCACCTCGAGCAGGCCGTCTTCCGGGTTGAAGTAGGCGATGCCGAGGCCGGTTATTGACAGCGGCCGCAGGTTGCAGATGGTAATCGCGCTCTTGGGCCGCGGCGGGGTGATGACGTACTGGTTTTCGCAGTGCAGGGTCACGGCCGAGCCGTCGAGCTGGAGGCCGGAGAGGAAGTAGACGTTGTTGATCTTGCCCAGGTCGATTTTTTTTACCATTCGAGCCGCCAGGACGTTGCAGGCGGCCTCGCTCTCGGGAATGCCAATGATGCGGGCAATCGTGTTGTCCGGCCCGATCGGAATCAGGCCGATGGTGCAGTCGTGGCGGGCGCTGATGTTGACGATTTGGTTCAGGGTCTTGTCGTTACCGACAACCACGATCGTCTTGGTGCCGCCGCGGATCTCGTCGGCGACGAGCTCCTCAACGTTGCGCAGGGGCGAGAGCCGAAAAATCTTGCCGCCAATGCCCAGGTCGGTCAGCCGCGTCTCGATTCTGGCCAGCACGGTGTTGTATTTTTTTTTGTTGAGAAAGGAGTCGTAGAGGTACAGGTACATAGGGACGGTTACAAAATTCTTCCGGCTGCAAGGTTAGATTTTCGGCCGCAACTTCGTTAAACAGGCGCGAAAAGGCTCTCACCGCCCGGTGAGTGCGGCTCGAGTCTTTGGGCTGGCTTTCCTCGTTTCGCCGGAAAATCTAACATTTCGCGACGAAATAATTTTGTCACCATCTCTGGCCGCTTGGCGCTACGAGGAAATGATGGCGGAAGCAGCGGCTGCCTTTTCCTTTTCTCGGAGCTTGGGCTTGGCCCGTTCCTCGATTTTTTCCAGCTTTGATTTCCGGTCTTCGCCGGCCTGGCACTTGCCGTGGAGGCAGGCGCCGGAGGCGATGGTTAGCGTCTTGGCTTTGACGTCGCCGAAGACGCGGGCGGTGCCGGTGAGCTCGAGGTTACCGTCAACCTTGACGTTACCCTGGATCTCGCCGGCGATCAGGGCGTTCTGCGCGGCAACGCTGGCAAAAATTTTCGCACCCGTGCCGACGCGGAGGTTCTTTTCAGTTTTTAATTTACCCGAGACCATCCCCTCGACGACGACGTCGCCGGCGGCGATGAAGTCCCCCTCAACCTGGACCGACGGGCCGATGATCGTTTCGATTTCTTCAACACCCTCTCCCTCTTTTTTAAACATACGTTTCTTCGGTTAATCGTTAGCGGCGGCTGGCTGCCGCCCGCGACCTTATTATAGCCGTGCTTGGGGTGGAATGTCAAAAAACGGTTGCCTAGATGTCCACCGTATAACCCTTTGGCGCTTTCGTCAGTAAAGTACCAGTGATGTCTCCACGGTGCGTTGGTCTTTCTCACAACCTGCGTCCGAAGAGAGGGTTCTACTTTTTGTAACCAAAAAGTAGCAAAAAGTTTCGGGGGTGGCCAATGCGCTCTCAAGGCTGATTAAACGTAATCCCTTGTAGGAGTGGCGCTCGAGTGGCCACCCCCGAACCCCCACCAAGCGGCTGCATCGTTTGTGGAAAAGTTTTATCAGGTGGAGTGGACCTGACTCAGGAGCGTGAAATCTCAACCCCGGTTGTTACTTGAAAGGCGCTCTTGTTTTATTCCGTCAACCATGATACGTTTGCTCTAGCACATTTTACATCAGACGAGGCTTCGACAGGAGGATACGCCGATGCTGTGGTACTGTCCAGAATGCGGTAGTTTTTATCCCACCGACGAACAGCACTGTTCAAACCGACTTTGTCACGCGATTGATGATGCGATGCGCAAGAGTTTGGGCGGAGAGGCGGAATCTTTCGAGGTTTCGAGATTGGTGCAGGCGACTACGGAAAACCGCTTCTGCGGTCGCTGCAACAAAATCTTTGCGCCCGATAGACAAACCTGCGCCGAGTGTGGGAGGGCTACCTCCCCGTTGACTGATGGTCATCTCAATGCCGGGCCTGACGGTGGGGACCTCGTTCTCCTTTCTGGTATAGCGGCAGAATGCGTTTGGGACAGAGATTAAACCGGTTCATTGTGGCGAGTATTAAGCATTGGATTTGCTTAATACTTTTTTTATAGGTAAATCTAAAAGGCTGGAACCCTTGCCTTATCCCAGCCGCTATGGTACGCTAGTAGTGCTATTCTTAACTTACCCCACAGTCATGCCAATCAAACCAGCAGCATTCAAGGCGCTGCGCCAGACTAAGAAACGCACCGCCCGTAACACCAAGATCCGAAGCGACCTTGAGGCGCTGGTGCGACGGGTGCGCAAGACGGCCGGCAGTGACGCGGCTAAGGCCGCCGACTGGTTCCGGCAAACGGTGAAAGCCATCGACCGCGCGGTTCAGCGCGGCGTGCTCAAAAAAAATACCGCGGCCCGTACCAAGTCGCGGTTAGCCAAACTGATCAAGTCCGCCGCCAAGCGCTAGCTGGCGACCACCAGCAAGTTCAGCAAAACCTCCGGCGCCGCCCGGCTGGTTTTTATTTTATGTTCGATGTTGCTCAACCGGCTGTAGATTTTTTTCAGGTCATCGAGCTGGTAGCGGCTCGCTTGAGCCGTGGTTTTTTTGACTACAAAGGGGTGCAGCCCGAGCGGCTGGGCTCGGCGGCTCTGGCTCGGGCCCGGTTCGTTCAGCAGGAGCTTGACGAGCAGGAGATTACGAAATTGCCAGGTGATGCTGGCTAAGAGTTGGGTCGGGCTGGTGCCGCTCTGGAGCTGGTCAGTCAGCAGCCGCAGCGCCAGGGCTTTCTGGCGCCGGCCGATCGCGTCGGTGAGCTTGAAGACGTCGTCGTCGAACGCGGTCTGAACCAGCATTTCGACGTCTGCGGCGGTGATGGTCCCGCCAGCGCGGTAGGCCACCAGCTTGTCAAGCTCGCTGTTGAGCTGCCAGAGGTCATTGCCGACACGGTCGGCCAAGACGGTAACGGCCGCCGGCTCGATAGTGCCATTGCGGCGGGCTACTTCCGCGGTAGTCCACTGGCGTACCGCCGTGGGCTCGAGCAAGTTGAACGCCTGGACCTTGACGGCTCGCCGGAGCTTTTCGAGCAGCTCGTCACCGGCTTGCGTCGCTTTACTGCTCCGTCGCTGGCTCGGCAGCTCCCCTTCCCAAAAAATCAGCACCGTTGTTTGCTGGTCAACGCGCGGCAGCAGCCCGAGCACGTCGGTGATAATTTTTTTGCCGCGGTTTTTTTCCAGCAGCCGCTCGACGATCACCAGCCGTTTCTTTGCCAAAAACGGCGGCGTGCTCACGGCCCGCTCGAACGCGACGGCGTCAACGGCTTCGCCGTAGAGCACGGTGGTATTGAGGCCGGCGTTCTCGTGGGTCTGGCTGAAGCGCTCCTTGAGGTCGTTGAGCGCCCGGCGCGACCGGAACGTGTCCGGGCCGTGGAGGAAGATGAGCATAGCGGAGGATAGCTATTAGTCAGTAGTAAGTAGTCAGTAGTCTGTAGAATAAGTCGAGTTGCCTACCGACTACTTACTACTGACTACCGATTCGCATAACCATGTACCTCTATCTTAGCAGACCGGCCCGGGAAGTAAACCCCACACCGGAGTTAAAAAAGAAGGCGTAGCCATATTAAGCTACGCCTGAATCCTGCATTCACATTTCGTCTTTTCAGACGGTAACCGGCTTAGGCGCCGGCGGGGCGACGATGGTGGTCAACCATTTGGTTTTTTGTTGCCCCTCTTCTTCCACCGTGACTTGTTCCTGGAGGATCGCGCTGCTGCGCCGGAGCGTTTGTTGCGCTTCCAAAAACAGTTTACGGGCGCCGATCTTGGTCGCCGGGGTATTTGGGCTTGAGAGCGAGCCGTTGAACAGGGCTGTCGGCGTCTGGGCGGTGCTGGCAGAGAACTCCGGCAAGTGCCAGGGAATCGGCACGCCATTATCATAGTAGATATTGCCGGTTGCCTCCCAGTCCTCTTTTGACCGGATGGTGCGGCCGTTATATACCGCCTCGAGTTCGCGGAACCGCGCGGCGATGGCGCCGAGGTGAATTTTCCAACGGCGGCGGTTCTGGTGGTCGTTGATTGTCCCGGAAAAAACCTGGACGTGGCCGTCGGGGTTGGCCTGGATGATCAGGTTGCACTTCTTCTTGCGGGCCGCCGGGCCGATTTTCGTCGAGTCGCCGAAGACCAGGATGATCTTGATGTACCGCTTCAGCGCCGGAACGAACACCTCGGTTAACCAGCCTTTCTTGGCCGCGTCTTCAACCGCGGCAACGGCGAGGTCCCACTCAACCTGGAGCGCGGTCCGGGCGGTTTCGAGCAGCTCGGAGAACCAGCTCAAGCGTTCCGGGCAGTACAGTTCGACGCCGCAGCGCAGCGTGTCGGGATCGAAGAGCTCGTCATTGTGGATGACTTTGGATTGGCAGAGCCAAAAGACGCCGCAGAACGCGACGCTTAACCAGTCGAGCACCACCTGTGGCTCGTCCGGCAGGCTGGCGGTCAGTGCGGTCATGAGCTCGCGGATGTTATGCGGGTGCCGAGAGACGGATTCTCCCTGCAGGTCGTTGAGCCTGACTCGGTTGAATACCTTGGCGAGGTACGGGTGGTTGGCGACAAAGTCGTACTTTTCGTGCAGCAGGTCGAGCGAGCAGCGGGCCTGGAACGGCAGGTTGCCGATGTTCAGTCCGTGGTGGTCAAGGTCGCAACCGCCGACGTCGAAGCAGAGCACGCCGGGCTCATGCTTCCGCCGCTGGGATGCCGCGTCAATTTCGGCCGTGGAGATGAACTCCCACCTAACTTTCTGGTCGAGATCGAGCGCGTCCCGCAGCTCCGGCAGGTAATCCAGCAGGGCGCTGAAGAAACCGACTTCAAGGTTCGGGTACCGCGTTACGATTTTCGCTACTGTCTTTCCAGCCAGGACCGTTGTCATGGTGGATCCTCCTTCTTGCGGAAACGTGAATGTAGGACGTCTAGCTGACGTCTACCAAGCCGCTGAGCCGGCCTCGTAGACATCAGCTAGAACTTTGTGAAAGAGCAGATAATAAAAAATAGCATGGTTTGCTACATTTGTCAATGGTAAACGCCGTTACAATGGTTTCAGCGCACCCCAATTTTTGCCGACCGAGAGGTGAGTTTCGACCGGCGCCCGTAGCTGGTACACCGCCTCCATTTCCGTCTGGACCAATTTAGAAACCTTGGCAACATCGTTGGCCGGCACCTCGAAAACCAGCTCGTCGTGAACCTGCAGCAGCATTTTGGTTTTGGGTGAGACCGCTGCCAGCTTTTTATGGATCTCGATCATTGCCAGTTTTAAGAGGTCGGCGGCCGTGCCCTGAATCGGGTGGTTGACGGCCATGCGTTCGGCGGCGGCCGCCACCGGCGGGTTGCTTGAGTTAATCTCCGGCAGGTAGCGCCGCCGGCCAAACCAGGTTTCCACGTAGCCCTTGTCATGAGCCAGCTGCTTGGTTTGCTCCAGAAATTTCGCGATCGACTGGTGGACCAAAAAGTAGCGGTCGATGAAGTCACGGGCGTCGGTGCGCGAGATGTCCGCGGTTTGTGACAGGCCGACCGAACCCTGGCCGTAGATGATGCCGAAGTTGATCGCTTTGGCGGCGTAGCGCATCTGTTTGGTTACCTTTTCAAGCGGCACGTCGTTGATTTCGGCGGCGGTGCGGGCGTGGATGTCCTCGCCCTTTTTGAACGACTCGATCATCTTCTGGTCGTTGGCCAGTGACGCGATGATGCGCAGCTCAATCTGCGAGTAGTCGGCCGAGAGGAGCTGAAAGCCGCGGGGCGCGACGAACGCCTGGCGGATCTTCTGGCCGAGCTCGGTTCGGACCGGAATGTTCTGGAGGTTTGGTTCGGACGACGACAGCCGGCCGGTAGCGGCGACAGTCTGGTTGAAGCTGGTGTGGACCCGGCCGTCGTGTTTGCCGACCAGTTTCGGCAGGGCGTCGAGGTAGGTTGATTTTAGTTTTGAAAGTTCGCGAAACTCCATGATCTGGTCAATAATCTGGTGCTCACCGCGGAGCTTATCGAGCTGCTCGGCCGCGGTCGAGATGCCGGTCTTGGTGTGGCCAATACCCTTAGTGGAGATGTTGAGCTTCTCGAACAAAATCGCTTTGAGCTGTAACGGCGAAGCGATGTTGAATTTCGTGCCGGCGAGCTCGTAGATTTTTTCTTCAATCGTTGCCAGCCGGCTGCTGACCGTCTTTGACATCGTCTTGAGAAAGTCAGTATCAATTAGTATGCCGTTACGCTCCATCTCGGCCAGCACCGGAATGAGCGGCACCTCGATTTTTTCGAGCAGCCCGAGGTTGTTTTTTTCCTCGAGCTGCTTTCGGAGCAGGTCGTAGAGCCGCCAGGTGAAGTCCGCGTCTTCGCAGGAGTAGTTTGAAACCCGCTCGAGCGGTACGTCCCGCAGCGTGATCTGGTTCTTGCCGCTGCCGATCAGGTCGGTAATTGGCTCCATCCGGTAGCCGAGCTCGCCGAACGCCAGGCTGTCGAGGCCGTGCTGGCGGCTGCCGGGGTTAGTCAGGTAGGACGCGATCATCGTGTCAAAGAAGAGACCCTGGACCGTAATGCCCGCGCTGCCCAGCGCCTCGATGTCAAATTTCAGATTGTGGCCGATTTTCTGGACCGACGGGTCTTCTAAAATTGGCTTCACTTTTTTGAGCCACGCCGATTTGGCAACGAGGTAAAAGGCGTGGCCGTCTCGCCAGCACCAGCTCACGCCCAAGAGCTCGTCAGTGAAGGGATCGAGGCCCGCGGTTTCAGTATCAAAGGCAAATCGTTTTTGCTTCTTGAGCGCGGCGAGAAAGTCGCCGAAGTCTTTTTCGGTATTGACGAGCTGATAGTCAGCTTTGCTTTTTTTAGGGCCTTTATCTTGGCTGATGAAGCCGAGCGTGGACTGCTGCGGCACACCCTTTTCTTTGGGCAGCTTGGTGATTAGGGACTTAAACTCGAGCTGCTGGAGCAGCGACAGCACGCGGTTAACGTCGTACCCGTCGCGGATCGCGTCGGTTAGCTTGAATTTGATCGGGACGGTATCCACCATCTGGCACAGTTTCTGGGAGAGGAACGCGTCAGCCTTATACTCTTTGAGGAGCTCACGGTAACGGTCGGTAATTTTTGGCGAGTCTAGATTTTTGTAAATATTTTCCAGGGTTTTAAATGTCTTGAGCAGGCCAATCGCGCCCTTCTCGCCGATGCCCTTCACCCCGGGGACGTTGTCGGACGGATCGCCGCGCAGCGCTTTGTAGTCAACCATTTGTTCAGGCGTCAAGCCGTCGAAGCGGCGCTTGACCTCGGCCACGTCGTAGGTCAGGGTGTCGGAGATGCCCTTGTGCATGGTGTAGACTTCGGTGTTTTTATCCACCAGTTGCAGCGTGTCCATGTCGCCGGTAACGATGATTGATTTGATCTGCTCAACGTCTTTCTGCCGGACCAGCGTGGCGATGACGTCGTCAGCCTCGAAGCCCTGCTTTTCATAGATGGGAATGTCAAACGCGCTCACTACCTCCTTGATTCGCGGCAGCTGGCTGTAGAGTTCATCGGGCTGCTTGGCGCGGTTGGCCTTGTACTCTTTGTACTGCTCGTGGCGGAAGGTCGGGCCGGCCAGGTCGAAGGTGACGGCCAGATAGTCGGGCTGGAGATCCTTGAGTACCTTAAAGAGAATCGTGGTAAAGCCGTAGACCGCATTAACCACCTCGCCTTTTTTAGTCGTTATGGTGGCGGGCAGGGCGTGCCAGGCGCGGTGCAGGAGTGCATTACCGTCGATGATTATAAACTTTTTCTGTTTAGCAGCCATAGGTTTGTGGCGTTGCCGCCTGCCCCGCACACCGGCTTCGAGCTTGCTGAAGAGGAGGTGCTGCGGGGTCGATGATGATGAATTTTTTTTGTTTGGCCATGAGCTTAGATAGAGACAGGGTTAGTAGGTAAGTAAAGTAAGTGAAATAAGTAAATTAAGTTGCTTATTCGCTGCTACGCTAAGTATACCATTTTTGTCCGGCCAAAAGAAAAAAGCCGACGCGGTGCTTTGCGTCGGCGAATGAGCGGTTGGGGGTCGGTTAGGGAATGGTCAGGCGGCTGCTTATTACTGATGGTGCTTTTTCCAGTAGGGCAAGAGAAAGCTTAGGGTACCAAGCCAGAGGCTGATACTTTCACGTTCCATCTCGGAGGGTTCTTCTACTGAATCGAACCGGTATTGATTAACAAACCAGTCAAGTCCGTGGTCAAGAAGTATATTGACAGTTTGATTAGTCTCCTTGGACCGACTCGACGTTCCTCGGGGTTGCCAAACCCGGTAGATGCTGGCAGGGTATACGACCATTTTAGCGAGCAGTGGAACAGCCTCAAAGTGCAGTCGTTCGATGAGCGAATGAAAGAGTCGGGCATGAACCATCGCTTCAGCGAGCTGGACTGGGAAACGCTTGGTTCGGCCAAAGGTGGTTGTTTCGCGCCAGAGCGGACTCTTGGACGTGATGCAAAAAGAGAGATCATTCAGCCAGTCGCTGGGGGTTTGCCAGCTCTTTTTCGAGACGCTCCAAACGTTCCAACCCCCGCTGACTGAATGGTTCCAGGGGTGAGCCAACCATCCAAGTAGGGCAGCGAATACCGGTTTGTCAGCGAGCTCGTCGCAGTAATTATGCGTGATAGGATTGGGGCGCGGCATCTTTTTGATGATTTTACCGACCGCCTGATGTGCCCGATCGACCACCCGAAATAGCACTTCCTGAGTCGGTGAGAGCCTTGGCGGTGTGAGCTCAATGTAGCGCCTCTCGCTCTCCAGGCGGTTGGAACTCATCATAGGAGATACTTTTCCCCGCAGCAGTGAAAAATTTCCGCGGTGGCCGAGGCGCATGAGTAACAACGCTGTCCGCTCGGCTACCGGGTTGTTTCGCCAGTTAACTGCAACCCAATCCTCGAGATTATAAATGAGGTTGCGGATTTCCCGGCTGTTTAGTCGCGGACACTTTAAGGCGCGTTCTAACGCCGCCACGTCGCCAGGGTAGTCGTAATCGTCTGCCGTGGTTAGACCGGTTTTGATTTGATCCTGCGTAATCACATTTTTAAAGAACTGACCAACTGCGTTCGGAGCTTCTGTTGATGCGTTCATCGCATCCTCCTTCGACTGAAAGTATCTCGCCCCCTCGCAACGGAGGTGGCTCTGTGTCTTTCTTATACACTAAAATCAGCCGGATGTCAACCCGTCATGACGTAACCCCGCACCTTTTTTCAAAAGGTGCGGGGTAAAAAAAGCGCACCGGTTTATTGGTGCGCAGGTTTTGGCAGGTGAAAGATCAAGGTTCGTGCAGCTTAGCGAGCCGCGCTCGCTTTGCCCAGCCGGTCGCCGATGCTGACGCCGTAGTGCCGCTCGATGGGTTCGAGCACCCAGGGGTTGTGGTTCCAGACTTCCTGCAGCCCGCGGAGGACAATGTTGTTTGCCTCGTCGCTCATCGGGCCCAGCGGCGGCCGGCAGTAGCCGGTGTCCATTCCCAGGATCGCCATCATCGTTTTGATCGGGCAGGGGTTGGGGAATCGGTCGGTCACCGCAATTTGTTTGCCCATCCACTGGCGGCTGCTGGGAGCGGAAACACCGACCAGCTCGAACAGCGGCTGGAGCGCCGAAGCGATTTGGTTGCCCGCGTCAGCGTCACCGTCTTGGAACGCCTTGACCATTTGGAAGACCGCGCCGGGCACGATGTTGCCCATCACCGAAATTACTCCGGCGGCTCTGATGGCGGGGTCGGTCATCATCTCGGCGGTTTTGTTATCGTCGCCGCTGAAAATGAGAAAATCCGGCCCAGCCAGCTCGCGGGTCTTGCGCATATTGTCCAGGTCGCCGGTAGCCTCTTTAACCGCCCGAATATTGGGGCAGGTATCGGCCAGGATCGCCAGGTCAACCGGCTCAAGCTTGCAGCTGGTTCGGCCGGGGATGATGTAGATCACCACTGAAGCGTTTGGGTAACTCTCGGCAATCTTTTCGGCAACGAACCGGTGGTGGTTGTCCCGAATTTGACACGAAGCGGGTTTGTTGTAGTACGGGTCCAGAATGAGAACACCGTCGGCGCCATCATCGAGCGCCTGGCAGGAAGCCTGCAACGCTTCCATTGTGTTGTTGCTGCCGGTGCCGGCCAGAACGAATAGTTCCTTCGCCGCTTCAACGGTTTTCTTGATAACGTAGTGATGCTCGTTCCACTCCAGCGTCGGCGACTCGCCCGTGGTGCCGGTTGGTACCAATCCGACCACGCCCTGGCTGATCTGAAACTCAATGTTCTTCTGCAGAACGTCAGGGATGAACGCCCCGATTTTTGTGAATGGGGTCACCAATGCGGTGTAGACGCCCCCAACCAACCATTGTCGCTTCATGTTCGTTTCCTCCTCTTTCTGTATGCCAGCGTATACGCTTGGTTTCGATTTATTGTCAACGTTCGACTGATTGATTACGGTAGCATCGGGTGGTGCTTTTGTCAACAGCTTATAGCTGTTAGCTGATAGCTTTTGGAAGTTACTTTGCGTAGCAACTATACCCTAAAAGCTAACAGCTAAAAGTTACTTTCGCCCATTATAGAAAAAGGACTCTGGTGCTCGCAGAATCCTTGTTTGACATCTTTCCCAATTTTTTTGGTGGGCCCCGGGAAATGTGCGCCTTGGGGCGCAGCGCAGCGATGTCAGGCTGCTTCACGCAGGGGCCTTCAGCCTACTCCCTCCGAAGGCCGAGATCGGTTCGACTGCATCTGGTTCTAGATCTCGTTTTGGTTGGGAAATTGGAGGAATGAGTTGGCTGTGAGGCGCACTAGGTACGCGCGAGGGGTACAGCCCGAACGGCATCAGCAAGACGACTAATGCGTTCATTGTTCCTCCTAGAGACGAAACAACGATCAGGAGGGCATAGCCCTCAAACAATTTTTTGCCGGGCAAACGTGGTGTACTGCCTCTCGGATACATGTTGCCCCTCAAGATACCGGAGAGATGTTACAGCATTCTTGCAGAGCCGGAGCACGTGCCGGATTCAACCTGCCAGACCCAGAGTATCTCTGGAAAGGTGGACTTACGTGATGCCACGCTCATTTTTGGCAACGGTTGAGCGGCCGGATGCCGGGAAGCTGCGAACTGATTTCTATGCTACTCCGGGGGTTGCATCCTGTCAATCACGTCAGTGAGCTTGCTGCAAGGTGGCCGCCATCTCCAGAACGCCGGCCCGCTCAATGGGCTTATAGGAAGTGGCTTGGAGAAATCGTCTTTCAGTAATTCGGTAGGCAAGCAGGATGTCCGTGTCGTGCGTTCCTCGCTCTTTCACCCACTTGAGCTTGTCCAGGGCGTGTTTCATGAGCTTCTCAAGAACCGGCACCAGGTTCTGGAATGATTCTATCCCCCAAAGCAGTTGATGTCTTTCGCAGAGCGCAAAGACGCACCGGCCCTCCCTGCACAGGTCGAGCATCATATCCACGTTCCCATCCCCTTCTCTAGGGACTTCGTATGCCTCGGTTACCTGGAGTAATCTTGACATTGATCGCCGGAGGTTCATGTCCGGGACCAACTGCTCAATTTCCCAGAACAGCCCATCCTCTTGTTCAGCCGCGGTGGCACCTCGTACGTTCTTCGGTGCCGGAGTATTCGTTCCTTCGGTGCCTTGGTCCGCTACGGCATTCGTGAGTACGCCGAGAATGACTCCTAGCAAGAGGAACCTTGATACCCAATTCTTCGCTTTCATTTGAAGCACCTCCTTCTGGGGTTTGCACTGCCTCTGGAGCGCTCCGGTAAGCGCCGTTACAACTGATTCACCTAGATTCTCTCTCTATAAGTCTAGACGCTCCTCCTGTCCGAATTTTCAAGGATCTTTGTTTGCGTATCGCAGTATTTAGGATATTGCCACAAGCATTGTTTTCCGTCAACCCCGCTGTTTTAGTTGGATTTCAAACGAATAAAAAAAGACCGGTCAGCGCCTAAGCGGCTGCTGCCGGTCAACGTCATTGTAAAGAACGGTTAATCTCGGTCAACGCGGTGGAAGGTAATCGCGTCACCCTCGAGTTTGGCAAGGTAGCACTCAACCTCAACGCCGAGTTTTTTCTCGGCCAGCTTTTCGGCGAGCGCCAGGAGGTGGCCGCTGATGTCTTGACCCACCGTGGTCTGGACCAGCGTGTTCCACTTGGCGTACCACTGGCAGTCCTCGTGGTTAATGAGGATGATACGGTGCACGTGGCCCTTCTTCACCATGAACTCGACCTGCTCCCAGAGGTTGCGCGCGGCTTTGAGGCGCGCCGGTGAGACGAGGTCGTGCACGCCGCCCGGGACGACGATGGGAATGGGGTGCTGCAGCCCGAGGTCGGAGGTGACGAATTCACGAAACGCCGCTTGGAAGCGCGGGTCGGAGCAGTGGATGACTAACCCGTCAGCTTCTTCGGGTTGGACCAGCGCGTACCGCTTAACTTCACTGATTAGGGTTGCTATTTGGCTCATCGTCGCCTCCTTCCGGTTCCGCGGTGACGGCTGCCACTGGCGTAAGCTTGGTGGACGAACCGTCATCATCACCCGCCGTCGCAACAGCGCCGAGAATTGATGTCAGGTCAAGCCCAAACTTGGTGGCCAGTTGGCTAACGACGTCATTCAGCCCCAGCCCGTGGACCTGCTGCAGCAGGGTAAAAGTTTCTTTTGGGACGATGTCCATAAATCGTGACAGGGCGTCTTTACCAGTACTGCTGTTACCGCCGCCGAGGTCAAAAATACGGACTTCTTCGATACCAGAGAGGCCGGTGCCGATCGCTTGTGCGATAGGCGCGACTGTACCCAGGCCGGCATTGTGCACGGCGTTGCCGAGCGCGTTGAGTACCTCGGGCAAATGCTCAAGGATGATGAGTAGCTGACCAGACTGGTTGAGCTGGCGGTAAGCTTCAGCTTTTTTCTGAACACCTTTGGCTTCAGCTTCGAGCTTGGCCTGAATACCAGCCGCTTCCGCTTCCAGTTTTGCCTGGTTACCCGCGGCCTCAGCTTCCAGTTCGGTTTGCTTCGCTGCCGCCACGGCCTTACGTCCTTCAGCTTCGCGCTGGGCGGCCACCTGGCTCGCTTCGGCTTCTTGGACAGCCTTGTTGCGGTTGGCTTCGGCCAGCAGCTCAATAGCTTTCTTTTCGCCTTCGGCCCTGGTCACTGCAGCCTCCTTATCTCGGCTTGCTTGAACGATGATGGTGGCTCTAAGCTCGGCATCATGCCGCTTCTGCTCCTCTTCAAGAGGCTTAAGGTTGCCAGGATCGA
>MHIL01000016.1:8128-12160 GCA_001817495.1 Candidatus Buchananbacteria bacterium RIFCSPHIGHO2_02_FULL_56_16 | reverse complement strand
TTCATTATACCATCATTGCATCATGAGTGATAGAGGAAAAGCGCTGAAAAGAACAAAAAAGAACGATCATTTTTCTACAGTCTCATCTTATGACTCGACTCATCATTCCCACCGAACGCATCGAGCGCGCCATCCTCCTCATCCGCGGCTACAAAGTGTTGCTCGACCAGGACTTGGCCGTCTTGTATGGAGTTGAAACCCGGACCTTGGTGCAAGCCGTTAAACGTAACCGGAACCGCTTTCCCAAGGACTTTATGTTCCATCTGACCGTGGAGAAGCAGGAAAACTTGAGATCACAAATTGTGACCTCAAGTTGGGGCGGCCGGCGCTATCCGCCGTACGCGTTCACCGAGCAGGGGGTGGCAATGCTCTCCAGCGTACTAAATAGCAACCGCGCCATCCGAGTCAACATCGAAATCATGCGGGCGTTCGTCAGGCTCCGGCGATTGCTGTCTTCCAACGAAGCGCTGGCCCGCAAGCTGACGGCTATGGAACGAAAGTACGACAAGCGTTTCCAGGCGATCTTCGAAGTCATTCGCAAGCTGATGATTCCAGCCGAAACCGAGCACCGGCCGATTGGCTTCCAGACCAAAGGCTCAAGCCGCAAGGAGTAATGGCGCTCGCCGTTAACCTTCTTGATGCTAAATATATATGTCCCAATTTTTCATTCCCAGCGAACGTATCGAGCGGGCGATTCTTCTCATCCGCGGCCACAAGGTGATGCTCGCCGAAGATTTGGCTCGGTTGTACGAGGTGCCAACCAAAGTTCTCAACCAAGCCGTCCGCCGCAACCTCCAGCGATTCCCCGCCGACTTCATGTTCCAGTTAACCTGGGAGGAAACGAGGCTTTTAAGGTCACAAATTGTGACCTTAGACGAAGCGGCAACCACCACCGGCTCGCGGCGAGGGAGGCACCCCAAGTACCGTCCGTACGTCTTCACCGAGCTCGGTGTGGCCATGCTCTCCAGCGTCCTGCGCAGTGAGCGCGCCATCCAGGTTAACATAGAGATTATCGTTGTGTTATCGTTGTGTTGATAAAATCTTAAAAATTCTATACAATAACATTAAGGTAAAGATGTTTGTTTGCCCTATGCGTACAAATAATCTACTCCCTATGAACGGATACTCAAAATCAAAAATTAACGACTTAGACCTGAAGGATTGGAAAGAATACAAGGATATTCTGACCGATAGTTTGTGGTTGATTGGCGAGCGTGATAAGTCTGGTGCGCATAATAATGCTTACCACGGCAATTTCATTCCTCAAATTCCGAATCAAATGATGCAGAGGTTTACTAAAAAAGGCGACGTTATCTTGGACGCTTTTTTGGGCAATGGCACTACTCTTATTGAATCAAAGAGATTAGGACGACACGGTATAGGGATTGAACTTATTCCGGAAGTCGCACGCTCAGCAATACAAAATATCAACCGCGAACTCCCTAATGGTAAAAAAGTTTTTACGGAAGTCATTGTCGCAGACAGCACGACAAAAGATGCGCGCGAAAAAGTTTTATGACTAAAATACATTCAGTAAAAGTTTTTGGCGATAAGTTCACCCTGCAAACGACTTTTGATGCCCTAGATTATAGCGGTGGCATTTATGGGTTTGACGTGTTTGATGGCGACAAGAATTTTCTATTTCACTTCGGTGGCGAAGACGAAAACGCGGTTATTTCTGAAATAAAATGGAAAGTTTATCGCGCACTACAATGACAGAAGAAACAACATTTTCAGAAGCGATTGAACAAGTGATGAAAAATAATGGTTATTACGCGCCGTTAAAGTTAATATACAAAAAATTTGAAAAATATCGCAAGTTTTCTGGTTTAACCCCACTAAAAACGATTCAGGAAAGAGTACAACGCGACAAAAGATTTACACGTATCGGTCTCGGCGTGTATGCACTCACCGAACACTTGGATGAATTGCCGCAAGTAATCACACCAAAAACGACAAGCGAGAAAACAAATCAGCGACATTCGGCAATTCAGGGGATGATTATTGAAATCGGCAATATGGAGGGTTTTGACACCTACACCCCGGATAGAAGCAAAATGTTCGCCAATAAAAAGCTCGGTAACATCGCCACAATAAAAGAATTCCCATTATTCACCTACGAGAAAATAACTCATTCCGTAAAGTTTGTTGATGTCGCGTGGTTTAATGAGCGCGGTTTCCCCGAAAAAATTTTTGAAGTTGAGGACTCAACGGATTTTCGCGGCTCCCTCGTCAAGTTTGCTGAATTACAGGATTTCAACACGAGTTTCAATTTGGTTGCGTCCGTAGAACGGAAAACAAAATATGACCGCGAAGTTTCAAAAATGGCATTCATAAATATAGTTAGCCGATGCCATTTCGTGAACTACGCCGATATTGAAGAATACTACAACGCATCGCTTAATTATCACAAAGTATTGAAATCTGTTATATTTTAATGACAGCCATTTGATTTGAAAACAACTTATTTGCCGCATGGCTACCCAATTGATGAAGCAATTAAAAATCCTCGCCAACTGGCAATTTGGATGTATGAAAATCAGGGTGAGCAACGTTTCGGCGCAGACAACCGGCTATTTATAATTCTTGCCGATAAAAATAACTTAGACCAAAGCTGGAAACTTAAAAGAGATTTTAATTTCGTATTTGGCAAGATTGATCAATTTTTCAATGAGGCAACTATATCGGCCAAAGACGAGATAATTTTCACTTTCAAAAAAAAGACCTATACTACAATATCTAAGGTTCTTATAATAACCAAGTAATCATTTCTTACCTAAGCTAAACCGCCGCCATTGATTTCAAAAGATTTTTGACCGAATCGAGACTCCAAACCTCTGATTTACTGCCGACAGGCAGGTTGTTTTTTTAATTTTTTTACTATTCCCACTCAATCGTTCCGGGCGGCTTGTTGGTCACGTCGTAGAGCAGCAGGTCAATGCCATTAATCGCCATCACCGACGCGGCAATCTCATTTAAAATCTGCCAGTCCATCCGGTAAAAATTGACGGTCATCGCCTCCTGCGACTGGACCGGCCGCAGAATAATCGTCTCGCCGCCGGCATAACCGAGCGGCGCGAGGATGATTGGCATCTGCCAAATTTCACCATCAATGCCGTGGCGCCGCGTCGCCTGGTTGACGAGGTCATCAACCTGCCGCAGTCGGTCGAGGCGAGACTTGGTGACGTAGGCGGCTTTGAGCGTGATGGCTGAACAGTCGACATCGGTCGGCGCCACTAAATAAACCACCCGGTTGACCTCGCTGAACGTATTGGTGATATCAATCGCCACGTCGTGGAGCACTGGCCAATCGGCCGGACCGGAGAGCAGCACCGGGTGGCGGTAGGTCCGGTTGTCGCCCTGGACGCCGACGCTGCGGATCGGCAGCACGGTAACCTGGTACGCGTCGCCAATAGCCGCCTGAATCCGGCCTTCGAGCGCCGGCTTCTGGCTAACCTCGGTTTTACCGTCGCTGCACAATACCCGGATCGCCAGACCCGGCCCGGGAAACGGGTGGCGGCTAAGCAGCGCGTCTGGTAAGCCGAGAGTTTTGCCGAGCTCGCGCACCTCATCCTTGTACAAGTCAACCAGCGGCTCGACGAGACGGCCAGAGTCCATCAGCTCGAGCACCTCTTTAACGCGGTTATGGTGGGTTTTAATTTTGTCGGCGTGGGCGGTACCGCCGGTTTCAATCGTGTCCGGGTAGATGGTGCCCTGGCCCACCAGCCAGCCAGCCGGGTCCATCCGCTGCTGCTGCATCACCTCATCTTTCATTTCCAAAAAAACCCGGCCGATAATCTCGCGCTTCTGCTCCGGTTCAGCGACTCCGGCCACCGCCCTCAAAAACGACCGGCTCGCGTCGACTACCACCAAATTATCAAAGCCGGCTTTGGCGAGCGATTCCTTCACCAGCACCGACTCGTTCTGACGCATGAAGCCGCTGTCAAGGTGCAGGCCGAAGACGCGCTCCTTGCCCAAAATTTTCTCAAGCACCGCGAACGCCACGGTTGAATCCACCCCGCCGGAGACCAG
>MHIL01000016.1:0-7927 GCA_001817495.1 Candidatus Buchananbacteria bacterium RIFCSPHIGHO2_02_FULL_56_16 | reverse complement strand
GATCGGACAGTCCTTGGTGCGGCCGATGACGGCAAAGCCGGCCGGCAGCGCCACGGCCGCGTCGCCGTGGCTCATCCACACCTTTTCCGTGGCCGCCAGCCCCTGAAAGATGCCGCTCGCCGCGGTCGTCTCAATGGTGGCGAAGCCGTACTCTTTGACCGTGCCCGGCTTAACTTTTCCACCAAAGTGCTGAACCAGCAGCTGGTGGCCGTAGCACAAGCCCAGCATGGGCAGGCCCAAATCAAAAAGCCGCTCATTATACGCGATTGCCGTCTGGTCGTGGACGCTCTGCGGGCCGCCGGACAGAATCAACCCGCGAGCAGCCGAGAGCTCCTTGGCGTCAATCGTCGGCGGCTTGATCACCGCCAGCACCCCGAGCTGACGAATCCGCCGGGCGATGAGGTGGGTGTACTGGGAGCCGAAGTCGAGGATGACGATTTGGGGAACGCTGGTCTGTTTCATAGGTGGTAAGGAGTATATTGATTATATCGTACCAGTGGGTTATGATAAAGGTACCCATAGTTTTAAAGGCCTTTTACGGTAATGGAAAATGTAAAAATCAAAATGGAAAATGACAATGTTAAAGTGTTAAAATGAAAAAAATCATCCCGCCTCTCGGTCTTGAACTCGCCTAGCTCGAGGTCCAAAGACACAGCGGGATACCAAAATTTTGATTTTTGCATTTTGATTTTTGATTTAATCTAAAGCCCTACCACCGACTATGAACCAAGCCCTCACTTTCGACGACGTCCTGCTCGTACCGCAGCCGTCGCGCCACTCACCCGCCAGCGTTTCGACGGAAGTTTTTTTAACCAAAAGAATTAAGCTCGGCATTCCCCTGCTGTCGGCGGCGATGGACACCGTCACCGAGAGCGAGATGGCCATCGCGCTGGCGACAGCCGGGGGCTTGGGCATCATCCATAAAAACATGGACCCGCTCCGCCAGGCCAGTGAGGTGAAAAAGGTTAAAGCGAAGGGGCTGCTCTGCGGCGCGGCGGTGTCGGCCGGCGACGAAGCGGTCCGGCGGGCCAGGATCCTGGCCGGCGCCGGCGCCGACGTCATCGTCATCGACGTTGCCCACGGCCACTACTACAAAATTGCCGAGACGCTGCGCATCTTGAAAAAACTGTTCCGCGGCAAGGTCGTGTTAATTGGCGGCAACGTCGCTACCGGCCAGGCCACCGCTGACTTAATTAAAGCCGGCGCGGATGTGGTTAAGGTCGGCGTCGGACCGGGCTCAATCTGCACCACCCGCGTCATCGCCGGCGTCGGCGTGCCCCAGCTCACGGCCGTCATAGATGCGGCCAAGGCCGCCAAACGGACCAAAACGCCAATCATCGCCGACGGCGGCATTAAGTACTCCGGCGACCTGGTGAAAGCGCTCTCCGCCGGCGCAACCGCGGTTATGGTTGGCAGCCTCCTGGCCGGCACCGATGAGGCGCCGGGCAAGGTCATTACCAAAGACGGCAAGCAGTTTAAGGTCTACCGCGGCATGGGTTCGGTTGAGGCGATGCAGCAGGGCAGCAAAGACCGCTACCTCCAGGCCGAACGGACCAAAGCAGCCGAGATGATTGCCGAGGGCGTGGTCGGCTACGTAGCCTACCAAGGCTCGGCCCAGACGGTGATCTACCAGCTCGTCGGCGGGCTGCGCCAGGGCTTGGGCTACTGCGGCTCAAAGGACATTACCGAGCTTCATAAGAAAGCCGAGTTTGTTCAAATCTCGGCGGCGGGCTTGCGGGAGAGCCACCCCCATAGCCTAGAACAGATTCAGCGAGCGCCCAACTACCGAGGAGACTTTCTCTAGCTCACTATGCTTCGACGGACTCCTTACCTTGATCCGCGGCTCGAACCGTTCCCCGACCGGACTGAACAGCTGCGGGCCATCATCCGCTACCGCGGCGCCTACCCGGTGATGTTCTACCGCCAGAACGTCTTGCACCACGTCATGCGTGTCAGATGGCTGGCCAATGAACTCGCCGACGTTGCGGCGGCAATTTTTCCCAGCTACGATCCCCGCAAAGCCGAGCTCATCGCCCTCGTCCACGACGACGCCGAAATCGTCACCGGCGACTACTAGGCGTCCTACCGGCTCCGGCTGACCGAAGAAGAGTTATCAGACCAGCTTGCAGAAGAGCTGCAGGCGATCACGAAAATCTCGAGTCAGGTCCCCGCCGCCCTTGACGGGTACTCCTACCGCGAGCTGCTCGAATCATTCGCAACGGTGGCTGGCGCCGAGGCGATGGTAGTCAAGTACGCCGATAAGTTCGATGCCTTTGGCGAGACGCTCCACGAGTTGTTTGCCGGCAATGTCAGCTTCAACGTTCCGCCGCTGTTCCGCGGCCAGCCGGTGCCGGCCGCGCCCGAGTTTTGCTTTAACCTTTTAAGCTCGTTTAGTCAGCTGTACCCCGATCTCCAGTCACTCTTCGGTAGCGGCCACCCGCTGGTCAAGCTGCCGGCCGCTGACTTCATCGCCCTCGCCAAAAACGGCAGCCTCCACACAGCTGAGACAATCCGGCAGCCCAGCAACTACGGACCGTACGATGCCTGGAAAGGCGTTATACTAAAAAATGCCAGCGAGGAAGAGCTGGCTGACCTGTACGAGCAGCGAGAGTTCAGTAGCTAACTTTTTAGGAATTAACTTCTTAGCTTATTAAAATTAGGAGCGCGCCCGCTCTTTTTTTTATACTATTATTCACCATTTGCGATTTGCCAACTACCTTCGCAACCGGGTACGCAAAGCCATATGCGCCTGCTGCAGCTCGAGCAGCAGTTCGCTCTCGTCAATCAGGTTGTGGAGGCGGTTCGAGATGATGAACTCGCCGCGGACCATCAGGTCGCGGACCATCCGGCCGCTGTGGGTGATCATATTGCCCACTAAACTAACCGGATTGCGCTCGTTGTAGGGTAAGAACCCCCGATCCTTGAGCTTCCAAAAGGCTAAATCGGCCCGGTAGCCGGGCAGGATTCGGCCGACACGGCCGAGCTTTAAAATTTCCGCGGCCTGCGACGTCATCATTTTAAACAGATCCTCGTACAAAACCCGGTGACGATCGAGGTGCATAATTCTGGTTTGGAGCGCTTCGGACAGCAGGTCGAGGCTGTTCTTTGAAATGACGCTGTCGGTTCCCAGGCAAATCTGCCGGTCGGCGCCGGCGTGGACGAACTCGGGGTAATGAAACTCCCCGCTCTTGTGGAGCTTGTTCGACGTCGGCAGGTGAACCACGCCGATCTTGTGCTTGCGAATCAGCCGAACCTCATCGTCGGAAATATGGACCGCATGCGAAAGAACCGTGTGGGAACCCGCTAAGCCCAACTCAACCAGCGCCTCAACGGTCCGGCTGCCAAACTTTTCGACGCAGGCCTGGACCCACTCCTCGTTTTCCGCCGCGTGCATAGTTAAGAGCACGCGGTACCGCTTCACCAACTCCCGAATCTTCTTGAGCTCGACGCGGCTCGCCTTGTGCAAATAGTGGATGGAAATGGCGGGCGTCGAGTAGTACCGTTTGCGCTGCTTGAGGATCCGCTCGACCAACGCCGGCGTGTTCTCGGGGTGAGAATTGGATACGGCCGAAATGGCGTTAATCACATTCTCATGAGTCAGCTCGGCGGCCCGGTCAATCGGTTCGAACGTGGCGTAGTGGCTCAAGATGGTTGTGATGCCGTTCTTTTGCTCTTCGGTGAAGTCCCCCACCGCGCCGATCAAAAAATCACGGGGGCGCATCTTTGATTCCAAGAGCGCCATCTTGGTTACCTGCTCACGAATGTCACCCTTGTCCAGCGTCATCGAAGAACGCAGCAGGTACATCGGCGGGTGGGCGTGGCCGTTGATAAATCCGGGGGTAACGACGATGCCGCCGCGCTTGGCGCCATCGTAGAGCAGGTCAATTTTTTCCAGCGGCACCTTCTTCTGACGGGCGGGATAGACGTCCTTAATCACCCCGCCGACGATGTAGATCGAGTGGCGGGGCAGCACCTGCAGCTTGTTTTTGCCGTCAACGGTGATGACGAACGCCGAACCCTGAATTAAAATACGGCCCAGCTTCCTGGGTCGGCCGACGAGCTGGTAGCGGGTATGGGCCCGGCTCTTACCATTAAAATCTTCCGCGGTCCGCAGCGTCTCGAGCAGCGGTGTTGCCCTTTTGAACATTTCCGACATATGGTATACTGAACGTGTCTTTAGTATAGATGAGATTCACCGTTTGGGCAATGAAGCTCGTCCTCGCAGGCTATGACCCTCCGCTTTCGTGACACCATGACCAAAACCGACTGGATGAAGATGACCATCCTTGTCGCCGTCGCCGCTGTCTGCTGGGTTTGGGTCTGGCGTGAGTACCAAAAGCCTATGCTGACGCCAGAGTATCTCCAAGACATTGCCGCCGCCGAGCGCTAACAATGTGCATCAAAAAAGCGAGCTGTAATCTCGTTTTTTTAACATCCAGTACCGCCACTTGCGCTTATTTATTTTTTTGCTATAATAGGTTTTGTTAAAGTAATGTGGTCCTCTGGGAGCGGACGTAGTTTCCGCCAAAGGCGGACCCGCCATCTTGAATGATTGGAGGCGGGCAGTGGTAGCATGTCTGCTTGCCAATCTGTTTGCCGAAGCGATAGCGTAGGCAGAGGAAAAGATTGCCGGTTCGCCCCTCACAAATCAAATCTTTAAAATCAATCAAGCTTGACTATTGAGAGCGGGTGTAGTTCAGTGGTAGAATGTCTCCTTGCCAAGGAGAAGATCGCCGGTTCGAATCCGGTCACCCGCTCTTAGTAGCCAAGTTTTTTTGGTGCGGTGAAAATCCGGCCCATCCCGCACCTCGACCTTGAGGTTTTCGAGTGAGCGGCTGCGGGGATAACCCGCTCTTAGGGGGTCAGAACATCAACGTAGCGTCGAGCTATGTTTTTTGTTTAACCTCTTAATAAAAGTAGGGGTGCCGACCGAAACCTACCCAAACGCGCCGGAGAGGTAGTCGCGGGTGAGCGGGTGACGCGGCGTGGCGAATACCACGCCGGTCGGGCCCTGTTCAATGAGCTCGCCGAGGTGAAAGAAGCAGGTTTCGTCAGAAATCCGCCGTGCCTGGTGCATGTTGTGGGTAACGATGACGATGGTGTAGTCTCGCTTGAGTGCCAGCAAAAAGTCTTCGATCTTTCGGGTTGAAATCGGATCGAGCTCCGAGCACGGTTCGTCGAGGAGCAGGACGTCCGGCTGAACCGTGATTGACCGCGCGATGCACAGCCGCTGCTGCTGGCCGCCGGACAACCCGAGGGCCGACTTGTGGAGCCGGTCCTTGACCTCATCCCAGAGGGCGGCGTCTTGGAGACTCTGCATCACCGCCCGGTCGAGCCGGTCAGTACTCGCAGCCATCGCCTGCGGATCAATCGGCTGCCGGCGCAGCAGCCCGATTCGCCGGCGGTTGACGTAGCCCTGCAGCTCGAGGCCGTAGGCGATGTTGTCGTAAATTGACTTGGGGAACGGCGTCGGGTTTTGAAACACCATGCCGACGCGGCGGCGCAGCGCCATGACGTCCATGTCCGGCGCGAACACGTTTTGGCCACGGTAAAAAATTTCACCGGTCGCCCGGGCCGTCGGAATGGTGTCTAGCATCCGGTTCAGGCAGCGCAGCAGCGTTGACTTGCCGCTGCCGGAGGCGCCAATGAACGCCGTAATCTGACGCTCGGCGATCTCGAGGCTGGCGTCCTTGAGCGCGTGCAGGCCGTTGTACCAAACGTTGACGTTGTGACCGGATATGACGGGAGGCATAACAATTACCACTCACGGCGCCGGCGGTACAAGGTCCGCAGCACCATCGCGCCAACGCTCATGCAAAACGTCAGCCCGATCAGTACCACCGCGGTCGCCGCCGCGTACGATGGCGCCTTGGGATCGGCGTGCTGGGTCGCCAGGATAAACGTGTGGTAGGGCAGGGTCATAAACTTGTCGAATACGGAGGTCGGCAGCCCGTTCATGTAGAACGTCGCGCCGACGATGATGATCGGCGCCGTTTCACCCAGCGCCCGCGCCAACCCGATGATCGAGCCGGTGATGATGCCGGGCATGGCGGCGGGCAGCACGATGCGGCGAATCGTGCTCCAGCGGCTCGCGCCCAGGGCCAGGCTCGACTCGCGCCAGCGCCGGGGAACGCTCTTGAGCGCCTCGACCGCGGCGGTAATGACCCATGGCATGACCATCATTGACAGCACCAGGACCGCCGACAGCAGCGAGCTACCGAAGCGAAGCAGGTTGACGAACACGGCAAATCCGAACAAGCCATAGACAACCGAGGGCACGCTCGCCAGATTCTGAATCGCCAGCTCAATGATCCGTTTCCAGACGTTTTCCCGGCTGTACTCAACCAGATAGATCGCGGTCGCTACCCCCAGCGGCACGCCGACCACGACGATTCCCAGCCCCAGATAAAACGACCCGGCGATCGCCTGAATGATCCCGCCGCTCGCGATGTCACGGTGCGACCACGGCTTCGTCAAGAATGTCAGGCTCAACGCGTCAGCGCCGAGCTTCACGAGCAGCAAAACGACCAGCACCAGAAACCCGACGGCGACGTAGGCGACGAAGCGAAACAAAAAGAAGTAGATGGATTCACGGCGGCGAACCATATCAGGCTTTGAGCTTCTTACGGACTAACACGTCGGCGAGCAGGTTGAGGATGAAGGTCAGCATAAACAGCATCAACCCGATGGCAAACAGCGCCTGCCAGTGGAGGCTGCCGATGACCACCTCTTTGATCTCGATGGCGATATTGGCGGCCAGCGGCCGAACCGGATCGAGGAGCGACCGCGGGAACGCGACGCTGTTGCCGGCGACCATCAAGACGATCATCGTCTCGCCGATGATCCGGGCGAAGCCAAGCAGGATGCCGGCCAAGAGGCCCGATTTTGCGGCCGGCAGCACGGCCTTACGGATCGTCTCCCACTGGCTCGCGCCCAGCGCTAAGCTGGCTTCCCGATAGCGCGCGGGCACGCTGGAGAGCGCGTCGTCGCAGATGCTGGCGATCGTTGGCAGTGCCGCGATCGCGACGAGCAGCGCCGCGGTCAGCGCGTTCAAGGCGTTCGTCAGCCCGAAGAGCCGGGCAATCAGCGGCGCAAAAAACAGCAGCCCGAGCAACCCCAGGACCACCGAGGGGATGCTTGAGATCATCTCAACCGCCGGCTTAATGAACTCCCGCGCCCGCGGCGAGGCGAGCTCGGAGAGGTAGATCGCCACCGCGAGGCCAATCGGGACCGCCACCACGAGAGCAGTCACGCTCACCAAAACGGTACCCATCAGCAGCGCGCCAATCCCCCAGGAAACAGAGCCGTAGGCGGTTGGGTTCCAGACCAGACCGAACAGAAACTCGCGAAGCGAAATTTGCCGAAACGCGCCCAGGCCGACTGACGCGAGGAAAAAGAAAATGCCCGCCAGGCACACGACGGTAACGGTCGCCAGAGCGGTAAAGACGTACCTTGATTTTTCGAACCGGTACAAACGAAACACAAACAGAAACTACTGAATCGCCGAGAGCAGCTGCTCGTTTTGGGCCGCGTCGGCGGCGGTCAGGGAGTAAAATCCAGCCGCTTCCAGGAGGCGCTGGCCGTCGGCCGAGGACTCGAATCGCAGGAACGACTCCAAGAGCGATCCCTTAGCCGGCACGCCGGCCAGGTACTGGTAGATGCGCCGAAAAATCGGGTACTGGCCGGCCAGCACGGCGTCGCGGTCAAGGGGTGAGACCGCCGGTGTCGTCGCGTCGGCCGCGATCGATAGAATTTTAATGTCAGACCGCGGCGCACCCGTCGCAGCTTTGACGTAGCCGACGCCGACGTAGCCGACGCCGGCCCGGTCGGTGATTACTGCGTCGACAATCGCCTGGTTACCCTCCATGTTGCGCATCGTCGGGGCGTAGTCGCCACGGACGACTGTGTCGCGGAAAAAGACGTAGGT
>MHIL01000015.1:5840-34712 GCA_001817495.1 Candidatus Buchananbacteria bacterium RIFCSPHIGHO2_02_FULL_56_16 | reverse complement strand
CTACAGTGCTCATCCGGATGCGTAAAACTATTACCTGCAAACCTAAGATTTTTCAACAGAATTAATTGATTCATCCCGCATATTACATTATGAAGACGAACAAAAAGATTAATTGGCTGATCAAACTGCTTATTATCCTTTTGCCCAAACGGTTTCTGCAGTGGGAAGCCTGGCGTCGGGAAGTTGCTCCCGAACGCTTGCGGTACGCCGAGCATCTTTTTTCCGACTGCAAAAGAATTGATATTCAACCGCTCTGTGGTCAGACTCGCGGGTTCATACTATTTTTAGACAGCAGATTTTCTATTTGGTTTTTTCAGGACGGCGACCATTTTACCTTCGATGGCTACGAAGTCGGCGAATATGGCGCCGGCGAGGTGACCGTTTTCGATCGTTTGGCGAAATAAATGTGTAATAAACGCGCGGCCGCCGTCCTGAACTGAAGTTCAGGGCTGGCAGTCAAAGTCCGCTGGCGCGGACTGCGGTGCCGAGGAATACTATGCATAACTTCTATCAGCTCTACTACCACTTGGTCTGGTCAACGAAGAACCGGGAACCCCTGATTACCGCTGCCGTTGAAGAATTGCTGCGTCACTACATTCCGGCGAAAATATACTACCTCGGCTGCACTTGCCACCAGCTCGGTATGACCGAAGACCACCTTCACCTCGTGGCAACGATCCCGCCGAACGTTGCTATCTCGACCCTGGTGCAGCGGGTCAAGGGCGGCTCGGCCCACTTCGTGAATAAATCATTGGTACAAGAATACCTTCAGTGGCAGAACGGTTACGGGGTGGTATCCTTCAGCAAGCAGGCATTACCGGCAATCAAAGCCTACGCCGCCAACCAGAAGGAACACCACCGGGCGGGTACTTTGATGGCTGCTCTCGAATCACCTAAGGCCGCCAGCCCACGGTAGTGGGCTTCGTTTCCGAACCCGGGACTTTAGTCCTGGGCTTCCGGCTCGTCTGACGTCCAGGCGAGCCATTTTTAATCGGCGACTTGTGCTATAATTAAGACAGAGATAAATTAAATTTTTTAGACTATGGACATCAGCCAGAGCAGCGGCCCGTTAGAACCAACGCCTAACCAGGGTAACAAAAAATTTTTCAAATTCATTTTGCCCGCGGCAATAGTTCTGGTCGTGGCAGCGGCGGCCTTGGCGTACGTTTTTTTGAATAAACTCGCGTCAGCGCCGGCGACCAACACCAACCAACCGGCTTCGGCTGAACGCTGGAGTTTTAATTTGGTCCAGCCGGCTTTTGCCCAGGCCGGGGAAACGGGCAGCCCTGTGACACCCGCGGTACCGTTTGCCAAGGTTCAGATAAGCCAGATTGAAAACCTGACTAGCTTCAGCGCTGACAGCAAGGTTGAACTTTCCGCCAGCCAGAAAGCGGCGATCGAGGACAGCGGTTTCTTTTTGGCGGGAAACGGCATTATTGGCGAGGAGCCGTTCCGCGACGATTTCGTTGACATGTACGACGACTTCGACGGATCGTCGAACAGGTACTACCGCCAGCCTGACGACGCGGTGTTTATCACCAGCGACACGGCACTCCACCTCTACCACATTTTGGTTGACCGGAGCTTCCAGAGCATTGAGGAAACCAAGTTCCAGCCGATGCTGCGGGCGATGACCCAGGCGCTGTTTTTGGACTCGATTAAAAACTACAACGTGGCGACTGACCAGCGGCTGAAGGATTCGTACAAGCGTCTGTCGGCCTTTTACCTGATTCCGCTGGTGGTGCTCGACGCGGGCAGCACGTCGGCTAAGGTTGATTTGAAGCCGGAAGACTTTGACACGTTTGCCCAGTATCTTGAAGCGGTTGATCGTCAGGAGATTGAGACCAGCGAACAGGGTTTGACGTTCGCTCTGGCTGACAAGACGTACGCCGGCCAGGCGTTGAGCGATGAGGTGTATGATCTGGCCCGGGCCGAAATGGCCTTGATTCTGAAAGCCGAGGGCAAGGCCAAGTCGCCGCTGTTCACGCCGCTGCGGCCGGAGTTTGAAAACGACTACTCGCAGTTCAAGCCGCGCTCGCACTACACCAAAAACGACGTTCTCCGCAGCTACTTCGTGGCGATGATGTGGTACGGCCGGATGGGTTTTCCTTTGACCAGCCCGGAACTGACCCGCGACGCCCTGCTGATTACCGCCCAGGTCAATAACCTCAAGGTCAACGACCAAGACTTGTCCAAGCTCTGGTCGGACATGGCGACGGTGATTGATTTTTTCGTCGGCGACGTTGACGACTTGACGGTGTACCATTACACCGGGGTGATTACCGACGTGTACGGTAATGACGTTACCGCTGACGCGTTTAGCGACGAGCAGCAGCTGAACCGTTTTATCGCCAAGGCGAAAAAAGATTTGCCCGCGCCGAAAATCATTTCCGAGATTTTGTGGGTGTATGACGACGGCGGTAAGCGCGATGAGCTGCTGGCGAACCTCAAGCAGTTCCGGTTCATGGGCCAGCGGTTTACCCCGGACGCCTACATTATCAATAACCTGACCCAGGGCGTGGGTACTCCCGAGCCGGAAACCGGCCAGCTGCTGCCGACCATGCCGACGGCCTTGATGCCGATGCACGTTCTGGCGCCTGATAATCCGGTGGTTAAAACCTACCTCGACCAGTGGGTTAACGACCCCACAAGAATCAAGCAGCAGGGCCGGCAGTCGGACAAGGTTATCGCCAAAGTCTTGAGCCGCTTGAAAATTGAGTTTGCCGGCTTTGATCCGGCGACCTGGTCGAAAAACATTTACTGGCGCTGGCTTGACGCTTTCCGGACGCTGCTCGGTAACTACGGCGAGGGCTACCCAGCCTTTATGCAGACCGACGCCTGGCGGAAAAAGAACTTAGGTACCGCCCTGGGTTCGTTCACTGAGCTCAAGCACGATACTCTGCTCTACGCCAAGCAGTCGTACGCCGAGCTTGGCGGCGGGCCGGGCGAGCCGCCAGAACTGCCGCCGGTGGTTAAGGGGTACGTGGAGCCGGACGTGGCGTTCTGGAACAAGATTATTGATCTGGCCGAGGTAACCCGAAGCGGGCTGGAGAGCCGCGGCGTGTTTCCGGCGGATTACGAAACCAAGTACCAGCTCTTCATTGACACCAGCAAGTTTTTCCGCCAGCTGGCCGAGCAGGAACTCAAGAACGAAAAAATCAGCGACGAAGATTTCGAGAAGCTGCGTACCATCAGCGGCACCCTGGGCCGGATCGTTGAGCCGCTGCCGGGCCAGGAGCTGACCAAGAAAGAAAGGCGGGCCGGCCTCATCGCCGACATCCACACCGACGGCGTCCAGGCCAAGATCCTCTACGAAGCGACCGGTAAGCCGTACGTCGCCTACGTGGCGGTCAAAGACAGTAACGGTACCCGGCTGACCCGCGGCGTCGTTTTCAGCCACTACGAATTTACCGACCAGCTGCTCGAGCGCCTCTCCGACGAAGACTGGCAGGCCAAGGTGTACGAAGGCGGCGGCGAGCTGCCCGCGCCGGACCAGTGGTCAGCCGAGCTCATTAAGTAGCATGATCAGGAACCAAAAAAGAGCATTGATTGTTACCGCAGTCGCAGGCCTATCGCTGATAGGCCTGTTCGCTGTTTTTTTCGTCGTGGCCGAGCCGGAGCTGTTCTGGCCGGAGGATGTCGAGGTTACTGAAGCGACGCTCCACGCCGCGTACCCCGCAGACAAAGCGTTTTTCGAAACCGCGTACGAGTTCGAAGGCAAAAACCTCGGGCTGTCCGGGCAGCGCGTCGTGGCGGGCATTATTCCGCACCACCTGCTGGCGGCCGATCTGATTGCTGATTTTTTTCGCAACCTGGAAGGCGCTGACGTTGATGCCGTGGTTCTGCTGGGCCCGAACCATTTTTCAGCCGGTCAGTCAGACCTGATTACCTCGGCCTACGACTGGCAGACGCCGTACGGGGTTTTGTCGCACGACGCCGAGCTTTTGACCGGGCTGCAGGGCATCGGCGCTGTCGCGGAAGAAGCCGTGATGCACGGGGAGCACGCCATAACCAGCGAAGTGGCGTTTATCAAAAGAACGTTTCCCCGCGCGACCTTTTTGCCTGTTATTTTAAAACCGGGCGTTGACGAGCAGGCAGCGACGAAACTGGCCGAGGCGCTGTTTAAGATTTCCCAAAACAAAAAAATTCTGGTCCTGGCCAGCGTTGATTTTTCCCACTACAAAACCAGCCTTGAGGCCCAGCGCGACGATGAACGATCCATCGCCGCGATCCGCAGCTTTGATTTTCGGGGCGTCTACCGGATTGAGGCTGATTCGCCGCCGTCAATTTACACGTTGCTTAAGTTTAGCCAATTAAACCGGGCGCGTTTCAGCCTCTTGGCCAATACCAATTCGGCACTGCTGGCCGGCAAGCCCGACCTGTTGAGCACGACGAGCTATGTGACCGGGTTTTTTGTCCAGGGCAACGCGAAGCTGCTGTTTGTCGGCGACGTGATGCTGGATCGAAACGTCAAAACGCTGGTTGACGGCAAGGGGCTTGCGTACATTTTCGGCGATTTAGTCAAACAACGTTTTTTCGACGGGTATGATCTGGTCGGCGCCAATTTGGAAGGCGCGGTGACCAATGGCGGTGAACACTACCAGCCGGTGAAGGAATTTGACTTTGCCTTTCGGCCCGAAACCGTCGCGGATTTAAAAGGCTACGGTTTTACTTTTTTTAACCTGGCCAACAACCACTTCGACGACCAGGGCACGCGGGGGATGGAGGAAACGAGAAAAAATTTACGCGACCTCGGCTTTGATTTTTCCGGCTGCCAGAACGGCGTTGTCGCCGACTGCAGCGCCACGACGGTAGCGATTGGGGGCAAAAAAGTCGGTCTGGTTGGTTTGAGTCTGGTCGGCGCGAAGCTTGATGTAAAGAAAGCAGAGGCGGTGGTAAGCGCGCTTAAGGGCTCTGTTGACTGGGTTATTGTCAGCATCCACTGGGGCGAGGAGTACGACCAATACGTTAATACGGCCCAGCAAAATCTGGCTCACGCGTTGATTGACCGGGGCGCCGATGCTATCGTCGGCCACCACCCCCATGTGGTGCAGGGCGTTGAGGTCTATAAAAATAAACCCATTTTTTATTCGCTGGGTAATTTCATTTTTGACCAGTATTTTTCCGTCGAAACCCAGCAGGGTCTGGCGGTTTCTTTGGAATTTTCTGACGATGGGGTAGCGTACGCGCTCCAGCCGTTTAAAGCCGCTGCCGGTCGGATTACGTTACTGGCCGGCCAGGAAAAACAAGATTTTTTGGACGAAGTAATGAAGAAGTCTAGCCAGTAATAATTGGCTGTCAGATTTTGTTCTGATTAGATCTGGATTAGTTGCGCTTACCCTTCGACAAGCTCAGGGTGACACGCTTTTTATGTCATAGTAAGCCTGTCGAACCATGATGAAAAAAACGCCAACCGATAAGCCGGTTGGCGGTTCGCGTCGGGCGAGAAGGAGCGGGCGCGGTTACTGGACTGAAGCCGCTTCTAAGAATATGGCGGCGTTCTGGTCGAAGACATCGAGGATGATCTGGCATTGGTCGACCGTGAGGGGCCGGTCGAGGCCCGGGATTCTGGTGCCGACTTTCGACCTGATGATGGCGGAGATTTTTTGAACGGTTTTCTCGATCGTCATCGTCGCGAGGTCACCGAAAGATTCGCCGACCGCCACACCGACGATCAATCCGATCGACAAGCAGCGAAAGATCTGCTGGTCGTCGACGTCCTCGAGTCCGAACGCTTCTTTGAAAGAGCCTTGTTCCGCTACGGCAGGGTTTGGCATTAGTACGCCTCCTCTTGGAATTTGTCCGTAGTGTACACCAATTTCGGTTGTTTGTCAATGAACAAAAAAAGAGGCGACGCAATGGGTGTCGCCTTTTGTCGCAAGTTCGCGCGTAGGGGTGAGACGCGGTCAACTCATGAACCACTGGACGCACCGCACCGCGATGAAGATCCAGCAAACGATAGCTATCATCAGTGGCCGATCGAAGCCGTAGGCGCTGATCGCCAGTCGCTGCTTTTCATCGGTAGTCGTGCTCTCGTGTTGGGCGTTAAACTGCGCCAGCTTACGCATTCGAGTAGCGACAATGAGAGTAGTCCATAAGCCAAAGATCAACGCCAGTATCGTCAGCAATAACAGGACAGCGCTCAGGTTATCCATGTACCGGTCCTCCTCTTAGTGATTTGTTGGCAATGTATACCAATCTTGGTTGCTTGTCAACGGGCGAACCCGTACCTTTTTTCAGGAGGTGCGGAGTAAAAAAAAAACCGTCATTTTGATTTGACGGTTGGTGGCCGGCTTGGTCATCATGAAAGGTTTTACCCATCGGAGATGGTGGGAGTTTTTGGGCACGGATCTCCATTCCAGACCACGCTCTTCCCGCCGCTAATCATCACGGTGCCGTCCGGCTGAACTCTGACGACGATTTCCCCCGCTTTGGTGCGGTACCGGGACTGGTTCGCTCGAGCAAGCGTGGCAGGATGTTCATCCGGGCCGACTGCCTCGGCGGTATAATTTCTCGGTTGCTGCTGCGTTTTTTCCACTCTGAACTCCTTTCGGGGCGTGTTTATTTCTCTGGTGAGAACGTTTCGTCTTCAGCGTCCAAATCAGCTACGACAAAGTGGTCTGTGGCGTCCTTAGGGCAGCCTGCGGCGCTGCCCGAGCAGATATTTCTTACCCACCTGACACCGGCCAAGATGATGACGCTGGTGATGAGGATGGTTCCACCGACTAAGAAATCCATAATCCCCCCCTTTTTTTGTAGGGTGCAAATTATCGTGGCAAGGCCACGGAGTTGATTTTAGCGGGGAATTGAATTAGTGTCAATGACGCTGAAGGCGAGGATATATATCCCCGCCTTCAGCGTGCATGTTTCAAGGCAGAATTTTATTGGACCGTGATGGTCAGCTCTTCGTCCGTGTACTTGAATCCGTCCTGGTTGGTCACCTCGGCGTAGATCTGGTAGCTGCCCGGTCCCGGCGAATCGAGCCAGATGACGTTCAACCGGCCGCCGGGGAACTGGCGGCTGGTGTTGACGTAGCCGACCCCGCCGTCTAATTTCTGGAAGTAGAGGTCTATCTTTTGGATGCCGCTGGCATTGGTGAGGTTGGCGGTAATGATGAGCGGGAAGCTGCTGGATTTTTGGCTGGCCGTGGTCGTCCACTCGATCATCGTTGCAATCGGCGGCAAGTCCAGGCCGATCCGGACTTCAACGCTCTTGGTGTTGTTCGCGTCGTCGAAGGCGGTTGCCTTGAGCGTGGCGGTGCCAACGGTTAGGGCCGGGTCTTGAAGGCTGACGCCCAGATCAAACGGCGGGACGGTGACGTTGGCGATCAGCTTGCCGTTCAAGGCGTACTCGACGCGGCTCACCCCGCGCGGCGCGCTGGCGCTGACCGTGGCGCTGAAGTCGCGGCTGGTAATCGTCTGGTTGCGCTGGGGGCTGGTGATGGTAATCGAGGGCAGGTTATCGAGGGTGTGAATGTCGTCGTACTCGGCCGGCGGTTCCTCGTTGGTGTAGTTGTTGGCCTGGGCCCACCGGGCCACCGACTCCTCCCAGCGGTCAAACTGGGTGCCGCTGCGCTCCGGCGGCGTTGCGCCCTGCGGGTCATCCTTGTTGACCCAGTAGAGGATGCTGCGGGCCTGGCGGAAGGTTTTTTCTTCGACCATGCTCTCGGGCGTCAGGTTGGTGGCGAGCTTGCCGCTGGCCCGGTCAATTTTAACTTTAATGCCCTCGGCGATGCTGCCGTTGAGAACCGGTTTATCACTCGTGGTCGGCTCGGGCGCGTTGAAGCCTTCGGCCGGCGTGTCGCCGAGCACCCGGCTCATGAAGTCGTGCCAGATCGGTGCGGCCACCACGCTGCCGTCGGCGCCGCGCTTCATTTCGGTGTTGTCGCTGTTGCCGACCCAGACGCCGGCCACCAGCGACGGCGTGTAGCCGACGGTCCAGGCGTCGTGGTAGTCGTTGGTGGTGCCGGTCTTGGCGCCGACCGGCCGCGAGCCGAGGGTTAGAAAGTTATCGGCGCCAAAGATGTAGGCGCGGGCGCTGTTGTCGGAGAGGATGCTGTTAATCTGGCGGGCGACCTGGGTTTCGAGCACTTTCTTCTCGGCTTTTTTATACTCTTCCAGAATGTTGCCGTCTTTATCGCGGACCTCCAGGATGGCGACCGGCGGGTACCGCTCGCCTTCGCGGGCGAAGACGGCGAAGGCGTTGGTGTGCTCAAGCAGCTGGACCTCGGCGCCGCCGAGCACCAGCGACAGGCCGAAGCGGCTGCGGTCTTTGAGGGTGGAGTAGCCCAGGCTCTCGGCCAGATCAATAACCCGGTCAACGCCGGCGAGGTAGATGGTTTTTACCGCCGGGATGTTGAGTGAGCCGGCCAGCGCCGCAGTCATAGTTACCGGGCCGTGCTCCTTGAGGTCGTAGTTGTGCGGCTCATAGTCGCGGCCGTCGTAGTTCTTAAACCTGGTAGTGACGTCGTAGAGAACGGTCTGGGGGGTGTAGCCTTGGCGGAACGCGGTAGCGTAGACGATCGGTTTGAACGACGAGCCGGGCTGGCGCGGCCGCAGGGCGATGTTGACCTGGGGATCGAACAGGCAGTCCTTACCCGAGGTGCAGCCCTCCGGCTCGGGGTCGGTGGCGAAGTAGTCTTTCGAGCCGACCATCGCCAGGATCTGGCCGGTTTTCGGGTCGAGGGCGACCAGGGCGGCGTTGTGGGCGTTGAAGCGCTCGGCGTTCTGGGGCGTTCGTTCGGCAATGACTGTCTCAGCGATACCCTGCTTGTAGAGGTCGAGGGTAGTGATGACTTTCAGCCCGCCCTGCTCGACCGCCAGCTCGCCGTACTTCTGGGTCAGGTACTCGCGGACGTAGATGACGAAGTGGGGCGCGAGCATGTTTTCGGAGCGTTTTTTAAACTCGATTTTTTGGAGCTTGGCGGCTTCGGCCTTAGCTTCGGTAACGTAGCCCTCGGTTACCATGCTGTCGAGGATGTACTGCTGGCGAACAAACAGCGCGTCGGTATGGCTGCCGTAGGGCGAGTAGTAGGTTGGCGCCTGGGGCAGGGCGGCCAGGACGGCGGCTTCGGCCAGGGTGATGTCCTGAATTTTTTTGCCGAAGTAGGTCTGGGCCGCGGCCTCGACGCCGTAAGCCACCGAACCGTAGGGGATTTCGTTGAAGTACATCTGCAAAATCTCATCCTTGGAGAACTGCTTCTCGATCTGGTAGGAAAGGATCACCTCTTTGAGCTTTCGGCTGTACTTTTTTTCCGGCGAGAGGATGGCGTTCTTGACCAGCTGCTGGGTCAGGGTCGAGCCGCCGGCCTTGCTGCCGGTGGTGATGTTTCTAAAAAGCGACCGGATGATGCCGGTGAAGCTGATGCCCTTGTGCTCGTAGAACTTCCGGTCCTCGGCGGTGATGGTGGCCTGCTTGACGTAGTCGGGGATGTCCTCGAGCTTGACGATGGTCCGCTTCTCGGCGCCGTGGACGTCGTAGAGCAGGGTCTCGCCGGTCCGGTCGTAGATCTTGGTGCTCTGGGCGACCGTCCGGTCAATGATCCGGTTGGGGTTGGGCAGGTCTTTGGCGACCGAGCCGAGCACCACCAGGCTGGCGATGCCCAGCACGCCGATGCCGATCACGGCCAGTAACAAAAGCCCCTTGGCCAGTTTGGCCACGGGCAGTGACGGTTTGCGCCAGCGGCTCAAGATGCCGGGCCGGCGCGACAGCCGGGCAGTCGGTTGACTTCTCCGCCACGACGGGGAGGCCAGCCGGCGTCGGCGGTAGCCGCTCTGGCGCCGCCAGCTCTGGGCTGATCGGTTTTTTACGGTGAGTCCGGGAATGGGCATGGTGGTGAGACACTATTGTCGCTACTATACCATTTTTTTATGATCATTTCAAACAAGGTGATGGACGCAGGGCGCCTTTTTGTTAGGCTGAAAGCAGCTCTTCGGCCAGGAAGGAGCATAGCAATGGCAGGTTCAGTGGCCGGGCTGACTCTAAAGCTGCTCATCTGGTTGCTCGTTGATTTGGTGCTCGTCGCTACCATCGTGGTAGCCGTGTGGTGGATCATCTGTAATCCGTTTGGTTGCGTGCAAACGTTTATCGTCTGCTTGATGGCCGGCGCGATGTTGCGGCGGGCACACTTTTACTGTCGTTAGCGTTCATTCAGCGTCCCGTTGCCAGTAATGGCAACCGGGCGCACCGCTCTGTGCACCTAATACGCAGCAAGCCGCTGGCTCAAACGCCGCGGCCTTTTTTGTGCGATACGAATGGAAATTAATGCGAAAAATATGAATGCAATGCGAATGATACGAATGGCTGGATTTGGTATTGAGTTTTTTAGGTTAGTAGGTGCTCCTACATTCCTAAAAAGCTACAAGCTAATAAGCTAACTACCGTCCCCGATAGAACCGCGCCGCGGCTTCGGGTGACACCGGGTTGATGATTAAACCCGAGCCGATCTCCACTCCGGCCCAGACGCTGCCGCGTGGGGTAACCTTAAGGTAGAGGTGCTGATCTTCGTCGTGAATCACCTGGTGGAAGTAGTAGTTGTAGGGCAGGCCGAGCCGGTTGATTTTTTTCAAGACTTTCTGCAGCAGCTTGGCGAAGCTCAGGCGCTCGGCGGCGTTTAGGCCGGTGACATTATCAAGGTGGCGCTTGGGCATTAGCCAGGCCTCGTAGTTGTGCATCGGCGCCCAGGGGCAGAAGGCGATGACGTTAGAGTCCTGGGCGATGAGCCGCGGCCCGTGGCGCTCCTTGTCAATCACCTCACAGTAGACGCAGCGGCCGTGCTCGAGCTTGTAGGCCTGGACCCGTTGCGATTTGTCTTTGAGGTGGGGCGGTAAAAATTTTGAGGCGAAAATCTGCGAGTGGGCGTGGCGCAGCGAGGCGCCGGCGGCTCCGCCGTCGTTTTTAAATATCAGAATGTACTCAATTTTTTTATCTTTAGAAATGACGCGGGTCCGGTCGGCGTAGACTTTAAAAATTTCCGCCACCCGGTCGGGGGAGAGGGTTTCAGTTTCCCGGCGATGGTCGGGCGTCTCAATCACTACCTCCTGGTGGCCATACGCTTTAGGGTTAGCGACCGTGACGGCGGGGAACTTGTTGGCCAGCACCTTGATCGCCCACGGCTCGCCTCGGTCGCGAGTGGCGGTAACCGTTGCCAGTATCCGGTTGCCGTGCCCAACCTGCCCCGGGCAAAAGGTGCAGTCAGCCGCCGCGACGCTCGGCGCGACCCGCCGCTCGACGTCGCGCGGCCGCTTGCCGCGGCGGGGCGCGATAATCACGTACTTTTCCTGGATGTAGTCCTTGCGGATTTCTGAATGCATGCTGCCGATTTAAGAATCACTTAGTTTCGTTCATATGATACTGCTAAAAAGGAATCCAGCGCCCTTCCTCGTCGAACTTATAATCCTCCACTGGCACCCCCTGTTCTGTTCGCAGAAAGATGACCTTATGTGTTCTACACATTCCAGGTAGTGACGGAGCCCCTCCATGGACTTTTGTCACACAACTTACTGAACAATCTCTCGACTGCCAACATGGTTTTCCTCCATCAATGGTTTTTTGAAAACCACAACCATTTAAGACTCCAACTCCCCCACGTATCGGCACCCAATCCCCTTGGGCTAGCTCACAAACAGCCCCATTAAACCCCGCGGCCATCACCAGCACTCCAGCAAACCCGCCCACCGCGCCGATCCAGATAGCAATTCGTCTTTTTTTGTTCATACCCTCTATTTTACCACCCCAGCTATAGTTAGTCTAAGCGAGAGCGGCTGCTTTTAGTCACTCCCTCCCCGATCACGCCTGTCCGCCCGCTGGCGGGGAGAGGAGACGCGCAAACAGCGCTATCAAAAAATTATCACCTTACGGTAACAAACCGAGGTGATAGCTGGCGAAGATGAACATGGCGTGCGACCAGGCCAAAGGCTTCACGCCCTGGCGGGAGTCTTGAAAGACTTGTTCGGGAATCAGCTCGTCGTCGCCGACGCGTTCAACCACCCACTGGTAGGCGCGCATGGCTTTGGTCGTGTCGCCGGCGAGCACCCAGTAGATCGCCAGCCAGCAGTTGAGCAGCGGCCAGGCGCCCCCGCCCTCCTGGGCCGAGCCCTCGCCGTCGTAGTAGTCGAACTGGTAGCGGTGGACGCCGCCGTTAGCAACGAGCGTCGCTTCGATTCGCTCGACTGTCCGGCGCATCCGCTCGTCGGTCGGCTCGACGACCGTGAAGGGAAAGGTCAGGCCCAGCAGCGAGGCGTCAACGTTCGGGTCGTCAATCTGGCCATGGTTTCGGACGAACATTTTCTGCTTCGGCCGGTAGGCGTCATTCAGGCGCAGCGCCATCTGGTCGGCGGCGCGCTTCCAGCGGTCGTTTTTGAGCATGGCGTCGGCGCGGCGCAGGCCGTGCGCGCAGGCGGCCAGCGAGTAGGTGTGATTGTTCTCGACGAGGGTAGAGGTTTGGCGCTTCGATTCGCCCCAGAGGTCAACTGTGTTGGTGAAAAAGTATTTCTCCTGCCAGTCGTCGGCCAGCCCGTCGGCCAGCCGCCGGATCAAGGCCTCCTGGCGCCGGGCGTGGCTCGGTGTTTTTTGGTAGAACTGGTGGATCGCCCACAGCACCGTGCCGGCCTGATCGGGCTCGAACTGCCGGAGCCGAATCCGGCCGTTGACGGTGTAGCTGTTAAAGAGCTTGCCTTCTTTTTTAAAATCTTCCGGCCGCTCGGTCAGCCAGCCGAAGAACGGTTCCTGGATCGTGTCGATGCCGACGAGTTGCGCCGCGGCGCAAATGAACGCCGCCTGGCGGGGCCAGACGTAGTGGTAGTCTTTGGCCGCCTTGGGGTAGTAGGCCTTGTCCGAGTTGCCGGCGACGATCGCGCCGTTTTCGAGCGCGCTGTCGGAGATGATTTCTTTGCTCTTGTGGACAAGGCGGCCGACTTTTTCTTTGAGGTGTTTCATAGTATTGTTAAGTGCGCTGAAGCTAGTCTAGATAATCAGCTTTTAGCTGTTAGCTTTTAGGGCATAGTCGCTGGATCACCTAACTTCTAAAAGCTATCAGCTAACGGCTATAAGCTTTTTTGTTGGGTACCGTCCTTGGTGGGCGCAGCAGATGGCGGCGGCCAGCGCGTCGGCGGCATCGTCGGGCTGGGGCAGCGTCGAGAGCTTGAGCACGGCTTTGACCATCTGCTGGACCTGGCGTTTCCCGGCCTTGCCGTAGCCGCTCAAGGCCAGCTTAATCTGGAGCGGCGTGAACTCCCGGATGGGAATGCCGCGCTGGCCGGCGGCGAGAATGACGACGCCCCGGGCCTGGCCGACCGCCAGGGCGGTTTTTACGTTTTTGCAAAAAAACAGCTGCTCGACCGCTACGACGTTCGGCCGGTACTTTTTGATCAGCGCCGTTACGTCGTGGTGAATCCGGCGGAGGCGCTCGGCGGCTGGTGTACCGGCGGCCGTTTTGATGCTGCCGCAGGCGAGCGCCGAAAGGGTCGTGCCCCGCTCGACGATGACCCCAAAGCCGGTGTCGGCCAGGCCCGGGTCAATGCCGAGGATCGTGCGGGGATTACTGGTCGGCATTGCTGTAGTAGTTGCTGACGTCTTCATTTTCGTCGAGGTCGGCGAACAGTTTCTCGAGCTGCGCCTGCTCGTCGTCGCTCAACTTCTTTTTATCCTTGGCAACCTGCTCAAGCTCGGCGTACTCGACGGCTACGCCTCGCTGCTCCAGCCGCTCCTTGATTTTTTGCAGGTCGGTGATGGCGGTGTAGACGGCCACGCCGCCGGCGTTCTGGCGGATGTCGTGAGCGCCGGCGTCAATGAGTTCAAGCTCAAGCTCGTCGGAAATCGTCTTAACCCTGATTACTCCCTTTTGCTCGAACAGCCAGCCGACGCTGCTCGCCCCGCCCAGGCTGCCGCCGTGCTTGGTCAGGAGGTGCTTCATCGCCGAGCTGGTCCGGTTGCGGTTGTCGGTCAGGCACTCGACCATCAGTGCCACGCCGGCCGGGCCAAACCCCTCATAGGTAACTAGGTCGATCCGGCCGCCCGCGAGCTCGCCGGTGCCGCGCTTGACTGCCCGCTCGATGTTGTCCTTGGGCATGTTGACGGCCTTGGCCTGGTCAATCGCCAGCCGGAGCCTGAAGTTGGTTTCCGGATTGCCGCCGCCGGTTTTCGCTGCGATGGTCACGGCATTGCCCATCCGGGTGAACAGGGCGCCGCGCTTGGTGTCGGCCACGCCCTTCTGGCGGTGAATCTGGGCCCAGCGTGAGTGTCCAGACATAGGGAGAAGTGTTGGGGTAGTTAGATGAGCCGGTGACGTATTCGAGCCTCGTAACACCCTTTATGGTAGCAGATGCGCGGGGGTTTTTCAACGTTTATCTTTTGATTTTAGGTCGAAAAATGAGTATACTAAAACGTAGCAGTTTTAGTTTACTATTCTCTCTGACATGACATGGCAAAAAAGGTAGCAGTCATTATTGGGGCCGGCCCAGCCGGTTTAACAGCGGCCTATGAACTGGTAACGCGTACCGACATTACGCCAATCGTGCTAGAGAAAACTGATCGAATCGGCGGTATTGCTACTACCATAAATTTTTATGGTAACCGCATTATGTTCGAGCCGAGCGAAAAGGGAAGTGTACAACCATTCGGGCAAGACGCGGCCGTCGGGCAGCCGCTGCTTTTGCAGAGTAATCATTATTGTTAATCTTACGTATGCTACAATATATCTACTGTCCAATCGATATTTTTTTATGCTCATGACCATTATGAAAGATAAGTTGCTAACGGTAAGTTTATTACTATTCGGTGTTCTCTTTTCAAGCTTTTATTTATATGCTTTTATCAGTAGTCCAGGTTTCACATTGCCCGCTGGCCCCCACTACGTTGCAACCATGACGCTAGCACTCTTGTTTTTTTTCGTCTACAAATTGTTCACGCAATTAGCAACCGCTGTCCATTTAAAAATCGTTCTGCTGTTCAGTTTATTTTTTAGTTTTTTAATGCTCTGGATGAACACGTTCTCTTTTGATGTTTACTACTACGTTTTTTATACTAAAGTTTTAAACGATTACGCCGTCAGCCCCTACTCGGCCCGCCTGGTTGATTTCCCCGGTGATAATTTTTTTGAAATTATACCCCAATTTTTTTCCAATGTGCCGTCTCTCTATGGGCCGCTTTTTTTATTGACCTATGCACCAGTCCAAGCGGTGGCTGGCGACAGTATTTTCATTAACGTGGTTGCTTTCAAACTGGTAGCAGCGGTGGTCTTTTTTGCAGCGGGGTTTTTGCTCTACAAGATTTTGCAGCTCACCCGAGCGCCGAACCCGGTCTACCCGCTGCTTTTGTATTTTTGGAATCCCTTACTGATCAGTGAGATTATTAAAGATGGTCATAATGATATTTGGGTAGCATTTTTCATTCTACTGGCACTCTTTTTTTACCTTAAAGGTCGGCGCGTACTGGTATTGCCTACCCTCATGCTGGCGGTTTTTTTTAAATTCACACCAATTATTTTGCTGCCAGTCGTCTATTGGTTTATGGTGAGAGAGTATACTGGTTTTGAGCCTAAAATTAAATTTACCTTTAGTTCTCTCTTGATTCCTGCCTGCAGTATATATATTTTTTTGGCGATAATCGGGCCCATGCCATCACTTTTTACCTTTCAGCTGTTGACCAGCTTTAATTTTTCCAGCATTTTTACTGCGCTGCTCGTTTTACCCTCTGACATTGCTCTCCCATTGCAGAGCACGTTCTTAATTGGCTTGAGCTTGGGTATTTTTGTACTTACCTACGTCGCAGCCCTCACTGCCCCTCTTAGAGGATTTACGGGCTTGACTAAAAAAATCGTATGGGTACTATTAGCGTACCTTTTTTTCGGGACTTTTTGGGTTCAGGTGTGGTATTTTGTCTGGGTTATCCCGTTGCTACTAGCAATGAACTCAGCCCGCTTCGTCAAGCTGGCGGCGTACCTTTCCCTAATGAGCCTTATCGGCTACTACAGTGGTGAGCCGTATGTCGGGCTTGTCATTTTTTTACTGTTCGCGCCACTGGTGATGATTACCTGTTTTTTTGTTAGCCGTCTAACGAGCATTGACCCATGGAAGTACTTATAGCAATTCCCGCCTACAATGAAGAGAAGATTCTTCGGCAGAATGTTGAACGGCTGCTGGCGTGGTGACTTAGTCACAAAACGGCCGAGCTCGACTGGCAGCTGGTGATTGCTGATAGCCAGTCGACCGACCGGACCGCGCTGATCGCCCCAACCCTCGCCGCGAAGCACCCAGAGGTTACCTATGTTCGTGCACCGAAGCGTGGCAGGGGCGCCGCAATTCGATCCGGGTGAACAGGGCGCCGCGCTTGGTGTCGGCCACGCCCTTCTGGCGGTGAATCTGGGCCCACTTTGAATGTCCGGACATAGAGAAGAAAAAAAGATTACAGCCGAGATTAAGATAATAAGCGTAAGGGGAGATGAAGCTGGCTTCAGCGATAGCGATAAGGTGCCGGCGTCTCGTAACACCCTTCATCGTAGCAGATGGCCACGGTTTTTTCAACGTGGTTTTTTGATTTTAGAGGGGGAAAATGGGTATAATGAAATTATGATGAATTTTAAATCCTCACTCTTTAAATTCACCGGTTTGATTTTTCGTTTCCTTTCAATGATGGTACTATTCGGATTTTTAGTAGTCTATACGGTCTCGTATACTTACATATATGCTTACGAATTCTTCCCTAACTTCTTTTTTCTTGACCCCCGCAATATCTTCCCACCCTCTCCGCTTTTTGCCGCCCTACTGCCCTTACTTATCACCGCAATGCTGACGACCCTAGGTCATTTTCCAGAAATCAAACGCTCATGCTCCAGAAATCAAAACTTGACGTATCTTGTTGCGGCTGGGCTCACCCTGTACCTTTCCGCCACCCTTCTCCTGCTCTTGTTTCATCTACAAACCGACACCGCGCTCGATCCATCATTCCTTTTTCTTAATATCATCGAGGCTCTCCCGACCGTTTCCATTTTGGCTATAGCGATACCTATCCCCGCTTTCATCACGCTAACCGTTTTTATAACTATCTGCCTATGGAATGGCTTCCGTCTCATCCTACAAACCGCCTCCGCGAATAATGGTTTGCATAGAATCTTAGCGCGGGTAATAATCCTCGGCATGATCGCTGGCCATCTCTTGGCGCCAAATGAGTTAGTCGCCTTTTTCCGTCAATTCTACCAAGAGTACATCGTGGCGCAGAAGAATAGTATCCACATTTTATACAATACATACTATCTGGATTCCATCAGCCGTAACACACAGCTGCCGGCAGCGGAAGGAAATGTTACCGAACATCTATTTATCCTGCAACTAGAGAGCCTTAATGCAGCTTTGGTCAATCCGGACGTCACGCCCGAGATGTTCACCCTTGCCCGGCAAAATGGCCTGCTAATCACCAGACTCCAGGGAGCGAGCGTGCAGACCAAACGCGGCCAAGAGGCGATCCTCTGCGGCACACTGCCATCCCTCCAGGTTGCCCTCATGAATTCTGGACGCGGCCGCGAGCTCCATTGCCTGCCACAGATATTGCGCGAGCAGGGGTACAAAACGTTTTTCTTTCAGAGTTACTTAGATCTAAACTTCGCCGGTACCGGTAAATTCATGAAGGAGATTGGTTTTGATGAAGTATACGCCGCTCCCGATGTTATGCGACCAGAAGATAAGCGATTGGAGTGGGGTTACCAAGAAGACATATTCTATCAGCGGGTCTTAGAGTATCTTGAAAAATATCGGAGCGAAAAAATTTTCGTCTATATCGCCGTGGATAGCACCAACCACTATCCTTTTTCAAACGGGGACTTACCCACCTCGCTTCGCGCCTCTCTGCCTTTCCCTGCCCCCCAAACATTCCTGCAGCTGGTCGGCAACACCACGTATGCGCAAGACCATTACGTTGGGGGGGTGTACCGTGAACTTTTTACAAAAGGGTACCTAGAAAATTCTCACCTGCTCATTCTTGGGGATCATAGCTTCCCGATCGGTCTCCAAGAGTCAACTAATACTTTCTATAAAAAAAGTACGTGGCAGGAAAATTTTGTGACTTCGCTGGCCATCCTCCCTGCAAAAAGGTCAACCGCTTATCCGTTACTTGTCGGCCGTCAAATCCCCACCCTGTGTTGCTCTCAGATCGACCTGCTCCCTACTACGCTAGACCTCTTAGGTTTTAAAAATGCAAGCCAGTTTGGTTACTCATTCCTAACTTCCTTTCTACATGCCACTGCGCTCCCTCATCTCTCGCCATGTCTGGTTTCGGTGCAACCGTACTCCGGTATAGAGATTGCCGTCATTAATTACCCAAACAAGCTTCAATTCCACCTGCAAGATAACAAGGTCACAGAATCATCCTTGGACAGCAGTTTTGTCGAAAGAGTCAAAGCTACGCGTAAAACCACGTCGGCTGACATCGAAGCGCTCTCTGCCTGCTTGCGGAGCCGACTCGATAACCCCCTATAGCCGTGTGCAGGCCAGATATCGTGGGCTTGGTTGGGATGAAGACGGTCTCTATGTAAATACAACAATCAAGACCACCCCATGTTAACGGCTATGTTGGCAGTCAAACATTCTAATATTTATGAACAGGTGCCAGACTGCACGAATGCACGTAACGTAAATAGTATAGCTGATTCCCTCGCGATTTACCGCAGAGTACTGTGTCGGCCGCTTGAAAACCTTTATTTTTTTCAGTATACTTTAAGAAGATATGAGACTAAATTGAGGCTATTTTTGTATCTATAACACCCATTGTTATAGGCGAGCTAGTAACGAACGTATCGATGACACTTCTTCAGCGCTTAGGCGATTTTTTTACCCGGCGGGTGTACCTAAGTTACCTCACGGTTTTTATCGTGTCGGTTGCGCTGTTCACCTACCTCCAACTCAATCCGACTTTCGCCGACCCGGACGCGTTCTACCACGCTAAGGCGGCGCTGCTGCTGCGTGACCGCGGGGCGATTACCGAGTTTCCTTGGCTGTCGGCCACGACCCTGCGCTACCACTTTATTGACGGCCACTTTCTCTACCACCTTATCCTCATTCCGTTTGTCACCCTGTTTCCGCCGTTGATTGGTCTGAAGGTGGCGACCATCTTTTTGACCAGTCTGGCGGTCGTGACCATCTTTTGGTTCCTGCGCCAGCTCGAGGCCAAAGGCGCGTTTTGGTACGCGCTGTTTTTGTTGACGGTCGCGCCGTTTATCTTTCGCATCAGCTTGGCCAAGGCCCAGGCGCTCGTGTTGATTTTGCTCTACGTGAGCCTGTACTTTTTGTTGCGTCGCTACTATCTCGCCTTTCTGGTGGCGGTATTTTTTTACGTTTGGCTCTATGCCGGCTGGCCGCTGGTGGTGGTGTTTACCTTGCTCTACCTGCTCGTAAGCTTGCCCCAGTTGAAGCGGTCAAAGGATTGGGCTTCGTTGCTCCGCCTTGATCACTCGCTCATTCGACACGTGCTCCGGCTTGGTCTCGTCCTGGTACTCGGCGTCGGGCTGGGCTTAGTGCTAAGCCCCTACTTTGCCAAGAACTTTTATTTCTACTGGCAGCAGTCGTTCCAGATCGCGGTGGTTAACTACCAGTACCTGATTGGCGTCGGCGGGGAGTGGTACCCTTACCCGATCGTCGAGCTGCTCACCGCCGCCGCTCCGTTTTTTGTGCTCTTTAACGCAGCCATGGTGGTGTTTGTCGTTACCTATCGTAAGCAGCCGGTTGATTCGAGGCTCTTCTTTATCGCGTCGCTGCTGTTCTTCGCGCTGACGCTCAAGTCGCGGCGCAACGTCGAGTATCTCGTACCATTGGTGGTAACCTTTGCGGCATTGACGTTTCGTAGCGCCACTGCGATGATCAAAAGCTGGTTCGGCGCTGCCAGGCGGCCAGCAGCGCTCTCGCTCATCATCCTCTTGCTTGCGGCACTGTTCGCCTCTTATCGTTACGTGGCAGAGGTAAAGGAAAGTATGCGTAACGGCTTTCGCTTCGACAAGTTCGCCGAGCCGAGCCAGTGGCTGGAAACGCACACGCCGCCCGGCTCGATCGTGTTTCACAGCGACTGGGATGAGTTCCCGCTGCTGTTCTACCACAACGACCACAACTACTATATCGTTGGACTTGATCCAACTTTTATGTACAACCATGACCCCGACTTGTACCGGCGCTGGGTGGACATCACCACCGGCCGCTCAAGCGAAAACCTCGCCGAGACCATCGGGACACTGTTCGGCGCCCGCTATGTGTTTGTTGATATTACGTCGAACCAAACCTTTGATCGCAACCTCGCTCAAAGCGCTGATTTCAAAGAGGTATTTTCTAACCATGAGGCGCGAATTTATGAGGTTGGTACGCAGTAACGAGGCATCTTTTGCTCACTCGCTTGGAAATAAAAACACGGTTAGGAAATTTGAGCGGATGAATACACATTACCCAAAACAGAAGATTATGGTCGTCATGCCCGCCTACAATGCCGAGAAAACGCTCACGAGGACCTATCATGACATTCCTCGGGATGTGGTTGATGAAATTATCTTGGTAGATGATGGCAGTCATGACAGCACGGTGGAACTGGCCAGAAAGTTGGGCCTGACCGTTGTGGTCCACCCGCAAAACCGAGGCTACGGCGGTAATCAAAAAACTTGTTATACGATGGCGCTGAACGCCGGTGCCGACATTATCGTGATGATCCATCCCGACTATCAGTACGATCCAAAGCTGTTACCTGCATTGGTTCGTCCGATTATCGATGAGCGGGCAGACATTATGTTTGGCTCTCGCATTCGCACTCGTGAAGAGGCGCTCCACGGGGGTATGCCGCTCTATAAGTACCTCGGCAATCGGCTGCTGACGTTGGTTGAAAATATCATATTGGGCCAGAATCTGTCCGAGTACCACACCGGCTTTCGGGCATTCCACCGAGTGGTTCTTCAACGGCTGCCCTTTCATAATTTTTCTGACGACTTTGTGTTTGATCAGGATATTGTCATATCTGCAGTAAGAGAAGGATTCAGAATTGGTGAAATACCGGTGCCGGTCTCATATTTTGCCGATGCCTCGTCAATTAACTTTAGCCGTTCGGTAAAGTACGGCTTCCAAATTTTCGGCGGATTGTTCCTCTATGTGCTTGACGCTACACATCTTTACCGTAGTAAGATATTTGCAAAAAAAGAAAAAAAATGAAGCCGAGCGAACGATTTATCAATATACTCACCGGATGGATGCTTGCTATATTAGTGGCGCTCACGGCAATGATGGGGGTGCTCGTGGTTACGCACCAGCAGTTCAGCTACCTCGCCGCCGCGTTCATTCAGGGTAAGTTCTACTTTGTCGACAACCTGCCGATGTTCCAGGACACCGTCTTTCATAACGGCGTTTATTTTTGGCCGCTCGGCCCGCTGCCGGCGATCCTACTCGTGCCGTTTGTCGCCATCGCGAACGCAATGGACTTCTTTTTCTACCAAGGGTATTTGCAAATTATACTGGTACTGCTGACGCTGCTGTTTACCTTTTTATCAATACGAAAGCTCGGGTTTACGCGGTATGATGCGAGGTCGTTGACGCTCGCATTCTTTGGCGCCTCGGCCTACCTAGGGGTCGCGCTCTGGCCGTGGAGCTGGTTTTTCGCCCAGGTGGTAACCGTCTTTCTGTACAGTGCCTTAATCTATGAGTACCTGACCAAGAGAAGGTACGGGCTCATGGGTACCCTGATTGGCTTGCTCTGCCTGACCCGTATTACCGCCGCGCTTGCCGTACTGTTTTTTATCATCGCCTGCCTTAAGACGTCATCAACAAAAATCAGAGACCTGACAAAATTATTGGCCCCCCTGGCAGTAGCGCTCATCATACTCGCTCTGTATAACGATGCTAGATTTGGTAATCCGTTCGAGCAAGGGTACGCTTATCAGTCATTAGGCCCGGAGTTGACGACCGTCCGAGACTATGGATTGTTGAGTCTGCGGCACCTGCCGGGCAACCTTTACTATGCGTTTCTAAGCACCCCGTTGCCTGTTTTTAAAGACGGCTTTCCACCGGTTCTAACCTTTCCGTATATAGTGGCCAATCCTTGGGGTATGAGTCTGTTTCTTGCCTCCCCATACCTCCTGCTTCTCTTTTTTGGGAATTATAAAAAATGGGAGTCACGGGCGTTGCTGGTAACATCGGCGGTCATCGCGCTCCCCATTTTTTTATACTACGGCGTCGGATACTATCAGTTCGGCTACCGTTACTCGCTCGACTTTTTTCCGTTGCTTTTTTTGCTCTTCACGCAAATATTGTATGACCGCTACAGAACGGCACCCGTTGGGTTAAAGGCGCTCATTCTCGGTTCGACTCTGTTTAATGTATTTTTGTTTCTTACAATTTATTAGTTAAAACTTGTATATTATAGACGTCACGGAATCAGTAGGTAGTATACCCAGCCATTAAACGTAAGCTATGGTACCTACCTGGAGAGAGCTAAAGCCGGGATTCTAACTTAAACCCTTGTGGTAGATGATTCCAACCAGCCATTGACTCAAAACCAATTACCTGATTTGTCGGTGATTGTTTTATGTTACCACGCCGGCGAGTCAATCAAGCCGTTGGTACGGGGCCTGATTGTTCCGCTCATGAGCAGCGGGTTTGGGAGATCCAGTAAGGGACATTGAGTATCCATGGAAAACCAGCAAAAAATGAAAACCAGCGGGCGGTTCGTCGATGTAATAACGGCGGTACTGCTTGCCGTACTGGTAGCGCTTATGGCCGCCTTGTGCTGGCTGGTTGATGTGCCCCAGAACGTCAGCTATTTAGCTTCGTCATTTTTGCAAGGAAAGTTGTATTTTGTCGACACCTTACCCTCGTTGCATGATACGATTTTTTATAACGGCGTCTATTTTTGGCACCAGGGGCCGCTGCCAGCAGTTTTCTTAATGCCATTCGTCGCAGTAGCACAAGCGGTGGGTCAATTTTTTTATCAAGGGTACTTACAGATTGGGCTGGTGCTGCTAACACTGATACTCATATTTCTGTCAACCAAACGGCTCGGGTTTTCTAAACGGGATGCGATGTCGCTGACGCTGGGGTTTTTCGGTTCATCAGCCTACCTGGGCGTTGCGATCTGGCCGCAGTACAGCCAGTTCGCGCACGTGGTAACCGTAGTGCTGTACGCCGCACTCGTTTATGAGTACCTGACCAAACGACGGTACGCCGTGATGGGTTTTCTACTCGGGTTGCTTTATTTGACACGCGCTACGGCAGCGCTCGCCGTACTCTTTTTTATCATTGTCTGCTTGAAAACATCACCAGCAAAAAGGAAAGACTTGACCAAGCTGCTCGTCCCGCTCCTGGCAGCGATTATCGTCTTGGCGCTCTATAACTATGGTAGGTTTCGTGACCCGTTTGAGCTTGGGTATAGCCATCCAGGGTACACTGACGAGTCGCTGGGATCGCAGCTCGCCGCCGCCCGGTCCTATGGGATGTTTGGACTGGCCCACCTGCCGGGCAATCTGTACTACGCTTTTTTGAGCGGCCCGCTGCCGGTTTTTAAGGACGGCGTTCCGCCGGTGCTGGCCTTTCCCTACGTGACAGCAAATCCGTGGGGGATGAGCATATTCCTTACCTCACCCTACCTCCTCCTGCTCTTTTGGGGGAACTATAAAAAATGGGAGCCACAGGCGCTGCTGATAACCTCAACGGTTATTGCGCTCCCGCTTTTTTTATACTACGGCGTTGGGTTTTATCAGTTCGGCTACCGCTACTCGCTTGATTTTTTCCCATTGCTTTTTTTGCTCTTTGCCCGAATCGTGTATGACCGCTACAGAACGGTACCCGTTCCATTGAAGGTCTTGACTCTCTTTTCGGTAGTGTTTAATGTATTTTTATTTTTTACCATTTTTCGTTAAAAATTGCGTACCATAACCGCCACGGAAATAGTAGTCAGCATTCACTAAACTCAAGCTATGGTACCTATGTGGTATCATGACTAGAGAGTCGAAGCCGGGATCCTGACTTGAGCCCCTATGGTAGATGATTCCAATCGGCCGTCGCTACAAGACCAAACGCCTGATTTGTCGGTGATTGTTTTGTGCTACCACGCCGGCGAGCCAATCAAGCTGTTGGTACAGCGGCTCATTGACGCGCTCGTCGGCAGTGGGGTCCCAACCTTTGAGCTCGTGCTCGTCGCCAATGATTGGCCGGGCAGCACTGACCAGACCGCTAAGATTGTGTCGGCACTGGCCATCGCCGATACACGACTGGTGCCAGTCATTGAACGTAAAGAGGGTATGATGGGCTGGGACGTGAGGCAAGGGCTGCGCCGGGCTCATGGGAACGTTTTGGCGATTTTTGAAGGTGACGGCCAGGTGGCTCCGGTTGAACTTATTCGCGCCTACAACCTACTGCGCCGCGGTTCGTACGATATCGTCAAGACGTACCGGGCGGCGCGCCACGATGGCTTTAAGCGCCGTTGCCTGTCGTTCGTCTACAATGGTTTATTTCATCTGCTGTTTCCGCGCGTCCGCGCTCGGGACATTAATTCAAAACCAAAGCTGCTGACCCGTGCGGCCTATGAACAGCTGCGGCTCTCGGCCGACGATTGGTTTATTGACGCCGAGATAATGCTTCAGGCACAGTCGCTCAACCTGCGGATCGGTGAGCTGCCCACCACCTTCCAGTCGCTGGAAGGCCGGCAGTCGTTTGTCACGGCTGGCACGGTTGTTGAGTTTATCGGCAACTTAATTCGGTATCGGTTTAAAACTTTCCGACGGAGTCGGCGCCGTTGACCTGGTCGGTTGGCGGGTTGCCGCCGCTAAAATATGACGAAGCACCAGACCTACAATACCGATGATCAGGCAGCACTCACTGCGGACCGAACCACCCTAAGCCTCTTGGTCGCTGGGTCGCTGATGGCTGGGTTATACTTATTGACCCTTGGGCGGTCGAATTTTAACATTTCAACTAGCGTCTATCAACTGGCGCTGCAAACGCTCGCGCTGGTATTTTATTGGTCGTACCGCTACTACCGACATCGGCTGCGGTCGCGACACCTCGTCATCGTCGTGGCTTTCAGCCTCTTTTTTTGTTTGTTGGTCATTTGGATGGCGCCGTTATCCACCGACTTGTACTACTACGTTTTTTACGCCAAGATTTTCAATGATTACGGCGCCAACCCATACGCTACCTACCTCAACAACTTTCCCAATGACAATTTTTTTGAAATCATTCCTAAGGGTTGGTCGACCTTGCGGCTACCGTACGGGCCGCTCTGGCTGCTGATTTACGCACCGGTCCAGGCGATCGCGGGTGAGCATATCTTTACCAATTTGATTTTATTTAAGCTGCTGGCCATCGGGGCATTTTTGGCTGGCGGGGCGCTGCTTTATTTCCTGCTTCGGCAGCGCGCCGGCCCCGGCCTGGCCTACCCGCTGCTCTTGTACTTTTGGAACCCGTTGCTGATTAGTGAGATTGCTAAAGATGGGCACCATGACAGCTGGGTGGCGCTCTTGCTGCTGCTTGCTCTATTTTGTTACTATAAAGGTTGGCGCTGGTTGGTGTTGATGCCGGTACTGCTCGCGTCATTTTTTAAGTTCGTGCCGGCCATCCTGCTGCCAATCGTCTACCTATTTTTAGTCAGGCAGGAACCGAATTGGCGTCGCCGGGCGACGTTTACGGTCGGCGCGCTGATCCTGCCTCTTGGCGCGCTCTATGGCAGCCTGAAGCTGCTCGTACCCATGCCGACGGTACTCTCATTGTTCGGTCAGGCGCGCCTGGTGTACGCCAGCATCTTCAGCTACGCATTGGTTCCGTATTCCCCTCACAGTGCGCTACCCATTCATGATCCCCGCTTGATTGGCTGGAGCCTTGGGTTCTTTGCTGCCGCGTATGTTTTAGTGGCGATCTGCGCCCGCGGTGGGCTGCTCGATTTGGCCAAGGCTATAGCGTACGCTCTGCTGGCGTACCTCATGTTTGGAGCCTTTTGGGTGATGCCGTGGTACTTCGTCTGGGTAATCCCATTGCTGCTGCTCTTGCCGGCGCCGTACCCCAAGCTCGCTGTGTACATTTCGCTTATTGCTTTTTTAAGCTACTACCTTTTCAACCAGGTGGAGGTCGGATTCGCTATCGCGCTGCCGCTGGTTGTGGTTCTGGCGCCGATTGCGTGGTTTGTCAAGCGGGTAACCCACCTTGATCTATGGAAGTACGTATAGCGATCCCGGCCTATAATGAAGCGGAGATTCTGCAATCGAATATCGCAGCGGTGCTCAACTGGTGTCGGAGCCATCTCCCAGCGGGAGTTAGCTGGCAGGTGGTAATTGTTGATAACCAGTCGACTGACGAGACGCCTCGTATTGCCCAAGCGCTGGCAATGCAGCACCCGGAGATCGTTTACGTCCAAACGAAAAAAAAGGGCAAGGGTGCGGCCATTCGGACCGCCTGGCAGTCAGGGCCGGCGGACGTCTACTGTTTCATGGACGCCGACCTGGCGACCGACCTGTCGGCCCTCGAGCCGCTGGTGAAGGGCGTGCGCGATGGCTATGACCTTGTGGTTGGTTCTCGTTTTCACCCGCAGTCAAAGGTCAAACGCAGCGCCTCGAGGCTGTTAATGTCCTGGGGGTACCGGCTGCTGCTCAAGCTCGTCTTCAGACTCAACACCACGGATGCACCGTGCGGCTTTAAGGCGATTTCCGGCCGCGCCAAGGAGCGGCTCCTGCCGCTGGTGCGCGACGACGCCTGGTTCTTTGATTCCGAGCTGATAATTTTAGCCGAACACCACCACCACCGGATTAAAGAAATCCCTATTAGCTGGCACGATCCTCGTTCCGGCCGAAACAAGAGTCGGGTTAATGTCATCGGCGTTGCCGGGGCCTACCTGCGGCAGGTGCTTGAGTTGCACCGGCGCTTACGTCGTAATGACTAATATATGATTCAGACGCACCTCGTGATCCCAACCTACAACGAGAAAGAAAACATCACGAAGCTGCTGCCGAAAATTTTTAGCCTGCCGCTGGAGGGGCTGCACGTGCTGATCGTTGATGACCGCTCGCCCGACGGTACCGGTGAAGCGGCCGAACAGTTGCGGACGACGTACCCGAATCTTACGGTAATCCATCGGCCGCAGAAAGCCGGCTTGGGTACGGCCTACGTGGCTGGTTTCAAGGCGGCGCTGGCTTGCGGTGCCGAGTTTATCTTTGAGATGGACGCGGATTTTTCCCATGACCCGGCCTACATTCCGCAGCTGCTCGAGGCGGCGAATCACGCCGACCTGGTCATCGGCTCGCGGTACGTGCCGGGCGGCGGGGTGAGCAACTGGAACTGGCCGAGGCGGCTGATCAGCCGGTTCGGCAACGGCTACGCCCGGATCGTGCTGGGCCTGCCCTACCGCGACCTGACCGGCGGGTTTAAGTGTTACCGCCGCGCGGTTTTGGAAAAAATAGATTTGGACCGTTTGAGCTCGGTCGGTTACAACTTTCAAATCGAAACTACGTACAAAGCCCACCGGCTCGGCGTGCGGGTCATTGAGGTGCCGATCGTGTTCGTCGAACGCGCCGAGGGTACGTCAAAGTTCGATTTCAAGATAATGATTGAAAGTTTTTGGAAAGTAATTTTATTGAAATTTAAAGCATGATACAATTACCCGCTTTTCATTTTCGCAGATCGCATATCTGGCCGGCAGCTGTCGTGCTGTTTTTGTACCTCATGCTTGGCGCTCTTTACTTGAACCATTATGATTGGAACGTGGGCGCTTTTTCTCGGATTGGCCAGGGATCCTCAATTGGTCAGCTATTTTCCAACGATGGTATTTACCTTGTCCCTCCCGGCGCTGGGTACGACGGGCAGTTTTATTACGTGCTCGCGCGACGACCGTTTGATTTTGAGACCGTTTCGAGGGTGATTGATTTTCCGGCGTGGCGATACCAGCGCATCGTTTATCCACTAACTGTTTGGTTTTTATCCCTCTTCGGTCACGCTACGTTGGTGGCCCTGTTTTTACCGTTAGTCAATATTGTGTCCGTAGGAATGAGCGTGTATCTGTTGGGCCGGCTGCTAGAAAGATACGCCCTCAATCCTTGGCTGTCATTACTTTATGGGCTGTCTCCCGGACTTATTTTTTCATTTTTTTACAATTTAGCCGAGCCTCTCGCGTACTTTTTTGTTATTGCCGCGGTCTATTATTTTTTGAATAATCGTTTCATCCGGTCAACCATTTTTCTCACCATTGCGGCTTTAACGAAAGAAATCTGTCTTTTGGTCGCGGTTGGTTTTATGCTCTTTTTACTGCTTACCCGGCCGTCAGGGTATTTCAAAAAGGTACTACTGTACGCAGTACCGGTGGTGGTTTTTATTACGTGGCTCATTGTCTTAAAAATACTTTTTTCAGCCGGTACCTATGCACCAATCGTTGATTTTAATCTCGGCATGCCCTTCGCCGGTTTTATGATAAAGGTCAAGCTTTTATTTGCCAGCCAAGCATCTTTTCACACATTACTGGATGTATTTTTTTATTTTATATCGCTCGTTGGCGCTATCTTTATCGTTAATAATTTTTTTAGGGGGCCAACGATCTATACTACCATTGGGGTATTATATGTAGCGCTTGCCATTACGTTCGCTCCAACACTATTACTCTTTCCAAAGGAGTACACCAGAAACTTTATTGGCCTTTCCCTTTTTCTATTTTTAAGCTACCCGCTGACCAAGAGTAAGGCAACGCTCATTTTATTGGCTGGTTACGTATTGTCGGGCGTGTTATATTTTTCAGAAATGTTTTTTTTCAGAAATATTTTTTATTAAAGGTATGAGCGCTTTGTTGCAGACAATCTCTCGGCGGGAATGGCGCTTCGTTTTCGTTTTGGCCGGCGTGGTCATGGCGGTGACCGTCGCGCCCGTCGTCTACGGCTGGCTCCTCACGCCG
>MHIL01000015.1:0-5796 GCA_001817495.1 Candidatus Buchananbacteria bacterium RIFCSPHIGHO2_02_FULL_56_16 | reverse complement strand
CTACTCCTACCTCGAGCAGACCAGGCAGGGCAACTGGCTGTTTTTTAACCTCTTCACCAGCGAGCCGCACGCGCCGGTGCTGCACCTCGAGTGGCTGGCGGTCGGGCTGATCGCCAAAACGTTTAACCTCTCGAGCGTCGTTGCGTTTAACCTCGCCCGGTTGCTGGTTATCCCCATCTTTTTTATTATCGCCTACCTCTTCATCGCCCACCTGTTTGATGATACGAAGAAACGCCAGGTCACCGCCCTGCTGCTGGCGTTTGGTTCGGGCCTGGGATTTCTTTTTATCAGCCAGCTCCTGGTTTACCCGGCCAACTTTGCCAACGGGTCGTTTCATTGGCCGATTGACTGGTGGGTACCCGAAGCCACGACGTTTCTCACGCTCTACTACTCGGCCCACCATACCATTTCGCTCGGGTTGATGCTGCTGATTTTTTTAACGTTAACCTTGGCAGTTTCGTCGCGAAAGGTGCGCTACAGCATCCTTTCGGCCGCCACGACCGGCGTCCTTTTCTTCTACCACCCCTACCACGTCATGAGCGTGCTTGCGGTCAGCGCCGCCTACGGTATCGCGGTCGTCCTGCGCGACCGCACCCAGTTTTGGAACCTGGTTCGGCACGGCGTTTTAGTTGGTCTCTGCGCCCTGCCGGCTATCGGCTACTTCGGCGCGATGGTGGACGCCGACTGGGTGATGGCGATGAAAGCGGTCCAAAACCTGACGCCGTCTCCGCCGCTCTGGCTGACGCTGGCCGGCTATGGGCTGCTGGTGCCGTTCGCGCTGGTTGGCGGCTACCAGTTGGTCAGCCAGCGCCGGCTCGATGAGCGCTGGCTGCTGGTGCTGGTTTGGCCGTTTGTCAGCTTAGCCCTGATGTACTCCCCGCTGGCGTACCAGCGCCGGATGTCGGCCGGTTTGCATGTGCCGCTGGTTATCCTGGCAACCGAAGGGCTGTGGTACGGCTATGCCTGGTTGCGTTCATCCCGTCATTGGTTGGCGAGGCGGGGGTACGGTCAGCGCTACCTGGTGTTGATGGCGCTGATCGTACTGTTCAGCGGCTCAATTTTTTTTCAGCTGGCGGCTGATACCTTTATTTACACTACTCACATCGAGCCCACCTACCTGCCTCGTGACGTCGTCGACGCGGCGACTTGGCTGCGGACGGTCGGCGCCCAAGAGGTCATCTTGAGCTACTACGGTGAAGGAATCGTGAACGTGATCCCTGCATACTCGGGACGGACGGTGTACGTTGGTCATCGGATTGAAACGGTAAACCCGGCGGCGAAGAGCCAAGCGGTTGAGTGGTTTTTCGGCCGAAACCGGCCGGACGCGGTCGAGCGCACGTTTTTGAAAAAGCGGAACATTGGCTACCTCTTCTATGGCCCCGAGGAGCAGAAACTTGGCAGCTTCAACCCCGCAGGTAAGCCATACCTGCGCGAGGTCTACCGCAATTCAATGGTTGCCATCTACCAAGTGCTATGAAGGCGTTACTTAAGACAATCACAACATCCGAGTGGCGCTTTGTCTGCTGGCTGACGCTCGCGGTTTTGGCATTGACCGGTCTGCCCTACCTCTACGGCTCATGGAGCGCGCCCGCCGGCACGACCTATGACGGCTTGCATGCGCTCGCTCCCGGTGATGTCCCTGTCTACTACTCGTATCTGTATCAAATTAAGGCCGGCGAAGTGTTGGTAAAAGACCTGTTTACCGACGAACCCCAGCCGCTGGGGACGTTTAACGTCTGGTGGTTCTTGGTCGGCACCGTCGCGCGGTGGCTGAACCTGTCGCCGCCGCTGGCGTTCCAATTGTCCCGGTTGCTCATGATCCCGGTGTTCACCGCGGTCGCGTATGTATTTTTGAGTTACATCTTTAGCGAACGAGCCCAGCGCCAACTCGCGCTGGTTTTTTTACTCTTTTCCAGCGGACTGGGCGTGTACGCCGCCGGGTTGCTTAAGGTGGCATCAGTGACGGATGCCGAGACTTACCGCTGGCCGATTGATTTGTGGATCACCGAAGCGGTTACGTTCAACGCGCTGTACCAAACGCCGCACTTCATCGCGTCGCTCACGCTGATGCTCTTAATTTTTTTGCTGACGCTGCTGGCGTGGGAGCGGCATCGTGTCTCCTACGCCGTGGTCGGTGGGTTACTGGCCCTCTTCTACTTTAACTTTCATCCCTACTACTGGCCGGTGATCTTCGGCGTGCTGGGGTTGTACCTCGCGATTAAAACCTGGCAGGCCAAGAAAATTTTGTGGTGGCAGGCTGGCTACCTCGGCCTCGTATTTTTAATTTCGTTACCGTCCATCGCCTACCACGTTTGGCTGCTGTCGAGCAGCCCAGTCATCGGCCAGCGGGCGCTCCAGAACGTTACCGCCATTTCGCCGTGGCCGTTCGTACTGATTGGCTACGGCTTGCTGTGGCCGGGGCTTATCGTTGGCGTGTTTTATGCCTGGAAGAAGCAGCACATGAACCATCAGCTGCAGTTTCTGCTGGTTTGGTTCGTAGTGGCGGTTGCGTTGATTTATTCACCGCTTCCTTTCCATAGCCGTTACACCCAGGGACTCCACGTGGTGCTGGTAACTTTTACCGTCGTGGGACTGTCCGGTATCTGGGACGACTGTCGGTTAAGGCTGACGCCCGGGCGCTTCGATTTTTGGTTCAGGAATCCGACGCTGTGGCTGCTGCTGTTTTTGGGTTTCTTTGGGGCGTCGAACCTGTACAGCGTTGCTCGTGACCTCTACTATTTCAGCGCGAAACCCGCGGTGGTTGAACCAATTTTTTACCTCCCCAACGACGCGGTTGTGGCCATGTCGTGGCTGGGCGGCCAGCCGGCGGGTACGGTCCTGGCGGCGGAGATTCCGTCGAAGTTCCTGCCTGGATTTTCGGGCCACGTAGTTTATGCGGCCCACGATGACGAGACGCTCTACTTCGAGGCCAAGCAGCCGCTGGTATTTTGGTTTTACGCTGATAATAAAAACGATCAAGCGAAACAACGGTTTCTACTCGATCGCCAGATTAGCTACGTTTTTTACAGTGCCTACGAGCGCGAGCTGGGCAGCTTCAACCCGGCCGGCAAAGATTACCTCGAACTCGTTTTTGATACGCCAACGGCGCAAATCTACCGGGTTAACCGTTAATTGTCAATGGTTATCACCGGCCCGATGCGGTCGAGCCGGTCAACGACGTTGTGGGTCGAGCGGATGGCGTCCACCTCCAGGCCGCCTTTTTTTATTTCCACCACCTGCACCGACAGCTCGTACGTGCCGGGCTCAAGGTAGCTCTCGAGGTCGAACCAGTAGTTGGTCTGGACAACCGTGCCGGCCTGCCAAAGGGTTGAGGGGACGATGTCGTAGGCCAGCGGGTAGATTTTTTGGTAGGCTTCAGCGCCGTTTTGGGTGGCGACGAGCAGCAGCTGGTAGTGGCCGGCCGGCGGCTTGTGAACCTGCCAGAACAGCTGGTAGCCGTTTGGCTCGATTCGATCCGCGCCGATAAACGTGACGGCTTCGGTAATCGGTATCGAGTCGGAGTGGACGATGGGCGGTTGCCGGTCCCAAACCGTCACCAGGCGGTAGCGGTCGGGTTGGTTTTTTTGGTAGAGGGCGAGCGTGTCACGAAGCTCGACTAACCCAAAGCCGTCCAGCAACGCTGGCCAGTGAGTGAGCGCTTGGTGGTACGAATCTTGGTAGAAGCTGCTGGGGCCGTACTGGAGCTGGTAGGTGATGAAATCTTGGTAGTCAATCAGGAGATACTCGGTGTCGGCTGGTAGGCGGTAGTCGCGGCTCAAGAACTGCTGCTTGCCCAGGAAAAGGTAGTTTAACGAGGCCAGGTGCTGCCGCGACGAGAGGGCGGTCAGCCCGGCGTACGAAGCCGCCACTGACGCGTCGGGCGGTATCTTTTTGATCAGCCCAGCCTGGGCGGCGGCGGCCGGCCAGCGAATGCCGTCTCGAAGAAACTTCATGACAACGCCGGGCAGCGGACCCATGGTGAGCGAAGTATAGAGGACGCCGGCACTAAAGATGAGCAGCGACAACCTGGGGTCTCGTCTGATGAGCTCAATGGCTCGATTGATTTTTGCCGGGGCGGTTGTGATTATTTTGAGCGCGGCGACCGTAGCCATCACCAGCGCGGGCAGCAGCAGGGCGGGGTAGTGGAGCTGGAGCAGCCCGCCCGAGCCGCCGAACGACCCCATAGCGAACTGCAAGAAAATCAGCAGCCCGAGCAGGAGGTAGCGTGAGGCTAGGAGCGGCAGAAAAACGAATGGCAGCAGGAGGCCCAGCGCGAACTCGAAGTTACCAACGGTAATCAGATGTTTGAGTACCGGCCACGGCCGGAGCAGGGTAGTACGCGCAATCTCCAGCCACGAGTCGCCCAGCCACGAGTAGTAGATGAAAAATTTGTAGCGGCCAAAGTCAGCCACGCGGTTGATGATCTGAAGCGCGACCAAAAAGTAACCCGCGCCGAGCAGGAACGGGGCGAGCCGCCAGCGCCGCGGCCGGTGTTCAACAAGCGCGAGCAGGCCAAACATCATCACCACCAGCGCCACGTCTTCGCGGACTAAGAGCGCAAGTATGCTCCAGGCGATGAACGGCCAGAATCTTTTCTGCTGGTAGGCGACGCAGGCCCAGAGCAAGGGAAAGATGGCGAACGGCAGGAGATGAAACTCAAAGAGGTTGATGTTCTGGACGAATGGGTTCAGCAGCCAGGCAATGCCCAGCAGCAGCCCCCAGCGTTGGTCGAGCACGCTGCGGCCGAGCCGGTAGACCGGCCACGCGCTCAAGCCCAGCACGAGTGTCTGGAGCAGCAGGAGGGTGATCGGGTGCTGGAAGAGGGCATAGACGGGCAGCAGGATCAGCACGACGAGCTCGAGGTGGTCGGCGAGGTAGGTCGGGGGATGGACGCTCGAGGCAAAGAGGTCGCCGTGAGCCGAATTATAAAAAACCTGGTTTAGGATCGCCAGGTCCATCGCGTTGTAGGAGAAGTTGCCGTAGCGCCAGACGCCAATAGCGCCAAAGAGGAGGATGTAGATCGCGGTCGCAATTGCCAGTACCGCGGGAGGTTTAATCCGGTCACTCATTGGTTTGGCCATGAGACAGGAGTTAGGAATTAGGTTGTAGACTCTTAGCATCGCTTAGTGCTACTACCTATAACCTACCAGCTAATTCCTAACAAAACAACCCGGCTCCTTGCAAGGTGAGCCGGGTTGTTTAATATTTTTTGTAATGGTTAGCTGGTGCCGGCGCCGGTGGCTTCAATTAGTTGAGTAATGACGAACGCGGTAATGAGGTACGCAGAAAGTACGATTGCCAGACCAATAACCGCGGCGGCGATGGTTTTTTTTGCCTTACTGATTTTGTCTTCATTGCCGGCGGCGGTCATCCAGAGGAAGCCGGCGTAGATGATGAGAACAATAAGAATAATGCCCAAGATGCTTAAAACAAGTTTGATAATATCAGCTATGCCTTGAGCAAGTATCACTTGGGGGTCGTCGTTCCTATCTTGTCCATAGACGTTTGCCGATGGTTCAAGGTTGTCAAGAATCATACCTTCAACATCGCCTTCAGCAGCGGCCAAGGCGATCGGCGCAACGCTCATCGAAAGAGCGAAACTCAGCATGGTGACGAGCGCGAGGCCCGTAGCGAGAAATTTTTTCATAGCGTAGGTTCGTTTCTTAATGTTTAAAAGTCTTTACTTCAGTATACCATAGAATCATTTTTTAAGTTATCCACCCTCTTAGCTAATAAATACTGTTACCGTAGCCTTAGCGGATAGATAATAAATAGGTTACCGTAGTTACCTATGAC
>MHIL01000014.1:7094-24333 GCA_001817495.1 Candidatus Buchananbacteria bacterium RIFCSPHIGHO2_02_FULL_56_16 | reverse complement strand
GCAGTTCGGCCGATGAAAGACGGCGTGATCGCCGACTACAAGACCACCGCCGCCATGCTGCGCTACTTCGTCAACAAGGCCTTAGGCGGCATCCGGCTGTTTCGGCCCGAGGTGATGGTGGCGGTGCCGGCGGGCATTACCTCGACCGAGCGCCGGGCCGTCATTGACGCGACCATCGCCGCTGGCGCGAAAGCCGCCTACATCATCAAGGAACCGATCGTCGCCGCCATCGGCGCCGACATTCCGATTGGCTCGCCGTCGGGCCACATGATTATTGACATCGGCGGCGGCACCTCGGAGATGGCGGTCATTTCCTTGGGCGGCATCGTCACCTCGACCTCGGTGCGCATCGGCGGCAACCGGTTTGACACAGCGATTGTCGAGTACATCCGCCGGCGCTACAACCTGGTCATCGGCGACCGCACGGCCGAGCGGATCAAGATTGACGTGGGTTCGGCCATGTACCTCGAAGACCCGTTGAGTAAGGAAGTCCGCGGCCGCGACGCGATTACCGGCCTGCCGCGAACCATTACCGTCCGCTCCGACGACGTGACCGAAGCGATCCAGGACGAACTCGAGGGCATCCTCGCCGCGGTTAAAGACGTGCTGCACAAAACTCCGCCGGAGCTCTCGGCCGATATTATTGATAAAGGCATTATTATGTCCGGCGGCTCGAGCCAGCTGCGCAACGTTGACCAGCTCATCAGCCGCGCCACCGGCGTCTCGGCCTACGTCGCCGACGATCCGCTGCTCTGCGTAGCCAAGGGCACCGGCATCGCGCTGGAGAACCTCGAGAGCTACAAGCGCAGCATCTTGGCGATGAAATAAAACCGATGCCAATCTACGGATGGATGCGAATGATGCGAATGATACGAATTAGGGATGGAATGTGGTATAATAATTAGTAGAATAATTGTAGAGAATCTAACTTGTAAATCTATGCAAAAACCCGCTTTATTAGTTTCTTTAATAGTTATTGCTATTGTGGGGGTGCTATTATCATTATTCCTCTTGGAGTTTCAAAATAAGTCCTCCGAATCCACTTCCTCTTTTAATTATGACACCCAGTCAGAGGAGGGATTAACCACGGAAGCTGCGATATCAGAAGTCCCCCCGCCTCCATTCGACGCTACCGTCACCGTCTTCGATAGATACGTCTTAATTGAGTGGCCGAACAGTACATCGGACCTCATCGACCATTACCGCGTGTACCGAAGTGTTCCCGAACCCGGCGGTGGGTACATTCTCATCGGGGAAACCTCCTCAAACTCCTTTCGCGACAACATTCAGGACGGATACCGTTACCACTATCTTGTTTCGTCTGTGAGTAGGTATGGTGTTGAGAGTCAGCTGCCTGAGTTTAACTACTTGCCTGTTGATCGCTCTCTTCTGAATCAATAATTCATTCTAATATGCGGTGTCATGGTGAGCTTGTCGCCCTTCGACAGGCTCAGGGTGACAGCTACTTTGGTAACGCCCCCCACCTGTAACCTAAAAATCGCCCGCGGGCGATTTTTGATAGTAAGAAAAAACTGTACGGCTCGAACAGTTGGTGAGCTTTCGTCACCTTGGTCTAGCTGGCGCCGCTTTTGAAACAAACCTCGAAATACCCTGCCATAGAGAGCTATAGTGGATGTTTCCCTCTTGTTTGAAGCAGTCGCAGCTAACCGCGGCGATGTTGGCAAGCCAACCGGCCGTCGCAGCCTGAACGTACTGGCAGTATATCACTCTAGGGCAGAGACTGCAAACTGGGTTTGTCCACACGCAGAAATAACTACTGACTACCGCCCAGGACTAAAGTCCTGGGCTTACTGGCTAAGCCCCCTAACGTGGGCTGGTATCGCTTAGCGTGCAGTCCGCGTGAGCGGACTTTGTCTGTCAGCCCCGAGCTTTAGCTCGGGGCGTGGTTTTGCTATACTAAAAGCAATGGATATCGTCCTCCTTCTGGCCGCCGCCTATTTGTTGATTTCGGTCACGGCGCTGGCTGATAAGTTCATCCTCACCAAGGCGCTGCCCCACCCGGTGGTGTACGCTTTTTTTATTTCCACCCTGGGCCTGGCGGCATTCATCCTTATCCCGTTTGGGTTTGTCCTGCCGCCGCTCGCAGAGCTGGGCAGCAGTCTGGTGGCCGGCGCAACGTACACCCTGGCCATTCTGTGTTTGTACCGGGCGCTCCAGCACAGCGAGGCGTCGCGGGCGTTTGCGACCGCCGGGTCCTTGGGCGCCGTCCTGACCTTTCTGCTGTCGTTTCTGGTGCTCGGCGAGCGTCTCGCTGCGGTACAGATCATCGCTTTCGGGCTATTGGTAATCGGCGGCATTGCCATTAGCTGGGAGCGGTCGGCGTCGTCCCCCAGCCGCGCCGGACTGTGGTTCGCGGTGCTGACCGCGATCGCGTTCGGCGTCTCGTACACCGCGGCCAAGGACGTCTACAACCAGCACGGCTTCATCTCGGGGTTTGTTTTGATCCGGGTGTTCGCGTTTTTGGCGGCGCTGCCGCTGCTCATACCCCGCCGTAACCGCCAGCTGCTGCGCCAGAGTACAGGCCAAAAAACGCCGCTGCGCCGGCGGTCGTTCCAATTGGCGCTGTTCGGTGGCCAGCTGGCCTCGGGTTTAGGTTTTCTCCTGCTCAACTACGTCATCTCGCTCACCAGCGCGGCCATTGCCCTGGCAGCCCAGGGATTGCAGTATGGGTTCCTCTTTGTTGCGGCCATATTCCTCTCGCGGCGGTTCCCCAAGATTATGCGTGAGAACATTACCCGGCCGGTGATCGTCCAGAAACTGGCGGCGCTTGGCTTGATCAGCCTTGGGCTGGTGCTGCTGGCGATGAATGGGGTGTAGAAATTTTAAATCCTAAGCTCTAAATTTTAAATAAGCACAAAATCAAAAATTTCAAATGTTTTAAACTTCTGATTTTTTATCTTTTGAATTTATTTAGAGTTTAGGATTTAGTGCTTAGAATTTTTTCTGGGTATGAAAAAAGCCAGGTTCAAAACTCTCCGCCTAGCCGTGCTCCTGTTCGGGCTGGTTTTGCTCGGCGTGTTTTTTATCTTCATCACCGATTTTAGCGGCGGCAAGGAACCGGTCTGGGGCGTAACGTTCAGCCGTTCCTACGCCCTCGACTTGCAGCTCGACTGGCGGCAGGCCTACCTGGCGATGCTCGATGAGCTCAAGATCAGCCACCTCCGCCTCTCGGCCTACTGGGATGAGCTTGAGCCGGAGAAAGATGAGTACAATTTTTCCGATCTCGACTGGCAGCTTGAGCAGGCGGAAGCCAGGGGAGTATCGGTCATCCTGGCGGTGGGCAGGCGGCTGCCGCGCTGGCCGGAATGCCATGACCCGGCCTGGCTTAAGCACTACTCGTCTGAAGAGGCGAACGCCGAGCTGCTGGCGTTACTTGAGCTCACCATCAAGCGGTACCAAGATCGTCCGTCAATCATCGCCTGGCAGGTGGAAAATGAACCGCTGTTTGCCTGGTTCGGTTTCTGTCCGCCGCCGGACAAAGCGTTTTTCGCCACCGAAGTCGCCCTCGTCCGGCAGCTCGATCCGCAGCGGCCGGTTATGGTGACCGATACCGGCGAACTAAGCTCGTGGCTCGAGGTGAGCGCTTTTGGCGACGTCGTGGGCACGACGCTCTACCGCGTGGTTTGGAACAAGTGGTTCGGCTTCTGGGACTACTGGTTCGTGCCGCCGGCCTGGTACCGCTGGAAAGCCGACCTGACGCAGGCGGTTCATCCCAACGTCAAGACGGTCATGATCTCCGAGTTGCAGATGGAGCCGTGGACGTTCAGTAAGAAGATGGTTGAATTGAGCCGAGCGGAGCAAGAGCGCTCGTTTGATCTTTGGCGCTTCAGGGATAATATTGCCTACGTTCGCCGGACCGGATTCCCGTCGGTGTACCTCTGGGGCGTTGAGTACTGGTACTGGCTCCACCAGCAGGGCGACGACGTTTTTTGGAATGAGGCCAAGGGGCTGTGGCAGTAGCGTAGTAAAATTAAAAATCAAAAAGCAAAAATAAAAGTTTTGGTGTTCCGCCGCCGGCGGAACAGTTTATTTAATAAATCCCAGTCACCTTGAGCCTACTGCAAGGTAACCCTGGATACCTAAATTTTGATTTTTGATTTTTGCATTTTGATTTTTTTTGTGACATAATACAGCCCTTGCCAAACCCTGATTTTGTGCTACACTGTAACCATGTCTGTACCTCGCCCGACCGTCGCACCTGAAACCAATTTGCCGGTGGTTGGCCACCAGCGGATTATCGCGTACTTGCAGCGGAGCATTGAGCGCGGAACCGTCGCCCACGCCTACCTGTTCGTCGGCCTCAGCCACGTCGGCAAGCGAACCGTCGCCGAACAGTTCGGCGCTTCGCTCCTGTGCGAGCAGGGCGGCGCGACGGCCTGCGGCCAGTGCCAGAGCTGCGTTCAAATCGCCCGCCAGAGCCATCCCGACCTGATGCTGATCGAGCGCGAGGTTGATCCGAAGCGCGGCACGCACCGCAGCACGATTAGCATCGAGCAGGTCCGGGAGCTGCAGCGCCGGCTCGGGCTTCATTCTTTTTTCAACCGCTACAAGGTCGCCATCATTACCGAAGCCGAGCGCTTGGGTCTGGAGGCGTCGAACGCCTTACTTAAGACGCTCGAGGAGCCGACGGCAAAGACGGTCATTATCTTGCTGGCGGCCAGCACCGCCTCGCTGCCGTTGACCGTCGCCTCCCGCTGCCAGCGCCTCACCTTTCTGCCGGTTTCAACCGCGGCGTTGACCGGCTACCTTACCAGCCAGCAGGTACTTCCAGCCGCGGCCAAAACGCTGGCCAGCCTGGCCATGGGTTTGCCGGGCGTGGCAATCCGCCACCAGCAAGATACGAAGCTGCTGCGGCAACGGGCCGAAACGTTCACTGATTTTGTGGCCATCCATCGCCACGGTGAACTGGAGCGCCTGTCCGCAATCGCCCAGCTGGTCGGTCAGCCTAAGGCTGAAACGGTCAAGGAACTTTTTACCGCCTGGACCGTGCTGCTGCGCGACGTCCTCTTGACCAAAACCGGCACCGGGGAGCTGGTGACCCACCCGGACGCCGCCGCGGAACTCAATCAATTGAGCAATCGGTACAGCTTCCGTCAGCTAACCGACACGCTCCGGGGGGTGGCGAACGCCCAGCGGCAGCTGGCCGCGAACGTCGGCGCCCGGCTCGTTTTAGAAAATTTTTTACTCACGCTGCCGGTCGGGAGCTAACTATCCGACCGACGCTGTCATGGCACATCGTATGAGGGGAAAACTAACGCTCGTATTTACTGCGGCACTGGCGCTGATGGTCAGCGGCTGCGCCATTCGCTTCGGTAACCAATCGCAAGCGCCCGTCGTGTTGGGCGTGTTTAAGTCAGGCGACCGAACCGAGAACTGGGTCGCCAAGAACCTGTTTCTGCACTCCGGCGGCGCCGGGACGATCGCGGGGGTGAGCGTGATGAGCGTCATCTTTGATCCGCAAGATACCAACGCCCTGTACCTAACCTCAAGCGACGGTCTGCTCTACAGCTACGACGCCGGCGAGAGCTGGCAGCGGGCGAACAGCTTGACCGGGCCGGTTCGCACCGTGGCGATTGATCCGGGCAATAAGTGCGTCATCTATGCCGGCCTCAACCACACGGTTGTCAAGAGCGTTGACTGCAGCCGGAGCTGGGCGGAGGTCTACCTCGACGAGAAGCCGGAGAAAGTGATCACCGCGCTTGGTGTTGATTTTTTTAACAACTTAATTATCTACGCCGGCAACTCGGCCGGGGATGTACTCAAGAGCGACGATGGGGGAGTCACCTGGCGGGTGAGTAACCGATTTAAGAATGCCATTAGTCGGTTTCTCATTGACCCGAGCGACAGCCGGGTTATCTACGTGGCAACCGCCCAGCAGGGGCTGTTTAAGACGACGGACGGCGGCGTGACCTGGACTGATCTCAATAATGGCTTGCAGCAGTACTCCGGAGCGTTCGAGTTCCGACACCTCATCTTTGACCCGACCCAGGCGAACTCACTGCTGCTGGTGGCCAAGTACGGTCTGCTCAAGAGCGAGGACGCCGGTGAAACTTGGCAGCCGGTTACGCTCATCACTCCGCCCGCGTCCACCGACATCCTCGCGGTGGCCATCAGTCCGGCCGACAACCAAGAAATCTACTACGCCACCGCCTCAACCTTCTACCAGACTTTTGACGGCGGTCAGAACTGGATTACCAAGCGGCTGCCGACCCGCGGGGTGCCCAGCGTGATGCTGATCGATCCGACCAATCCTAACGTGGTGTACCTGGGCGTCGCGGCGCCGCCGAGCAGATAGCGGAGTCAATTTCCAATTATCAATTTCGAATTTTCAATAAATTACCAATGTTCAATGATCAATGTCCAATGCTTGGAATAACACTATTACCTTCAATGAAAATTGAGAACTGAAAATTGAAAATTACGAACTATGCATCCACTCCTCGCTGACCATCAACCAGAGTTCGAGAACGTGGTCGCTCACCTGCGCGAAGATTTACTGACGCTCCGGGTCGGCCGGGCCAACCCGATCATGATCGAGCAGCTGCTGGTTGACGCCTACGGCACCAAGACGCCGCTCAAGCAGCTCGCTTCAATCACCGTGCCGTCGCCGCGGACGATGATCGTTTCGCCGTGGGACAAGAGCATCACCAAAGACGTCGAGAAGGCGATTCGCGAGGCCGACATCGGCATCAACCCGGTTAACGAGGGCGAGCAGGTTCGGCTGACGGTGCCGCAGCTGACCGAAGAGAGCCGCAAGGAGCTGGTGAAGTCCGTATCGGCAAAGATGGAGCGCGCCCGGATTGCCGTCCGGCAGGTTCGGGATAAAGTCAAAGAAGCAATCATCAAGCAGGAGAAGGCGAAGGCCATCACCGAAGACGTCCGCTATGATCTGATTGAAAAACTTGACGAGCTCATCAAGAGCCTCAACGATGACATTAAAGAGATTGGGGCAAAAAAAGAACGAGAAATCATAAAACTTTAACCCCCGCGCATCTCCTATGTCCCGTAGTAGAACTTCGATAAGGAAGTTATCCCGCGATAGTAACGCTAACGAGCATAGGATAAAAAATATAGATTACGCTTACGCTCTTGAAAAAACGCTTACTTAATAAACAATCGAAGTTTCACTACGGGATATGTTGTTAACCATTGTTATTTTTTTCGCCGTTTTAGCCCTGCTTGTGCTGGTCCACGAGTGGGGGCACTTTATCGTTGCCCGACGGTTCGGCGTTACCGTCGAAGAGTTCGGGTTCGGCCTGCCGCCGCGGATTATCGGCGCCTACAAAAATGAGGCGAACGCCTGGAAAACCATTGGCCTTAAAGCAAAACAGGCGCCCCGGACCATCTGGTCACTCAACTGGATTCCGCTTGGCGGTTTTGTCAAGATTAAGGGCGAGCAGGGCGAAGCTCCGATCGAGGCCGACAGCTTCGGATCCCGAAGCGTCTGGCAGCGGATCGCCATTATTTCCGCCGGCGTTTCAATGAACTTAGTGCTCGCGGCTGTGCTCCTGACCATTGGATTAATTGTCGGTTCACCCCAGCAGCTTGACGGCCGCAGCCTGTCGCCCCTGGCCAGGGTGAGCGGCCAGCAGGTAATCATTGCTCAAGTCTTGCCGGGTTCACCCGCTTCCAGCGCCGACCTCAAGCCCGGTGACCAGGTTACCTCGGTTGACGGCCAGCAGTTTACTGATATCAGCGGCCTCCAGGCCTACATGGAACAGCGGGCCGGTTCGCCGACCGCGGTGACGGTTGACCGTTCCGGTGCGCCCCTGACGGTTACGCTCACACCTGTCGCCTTGCAGGCAGCCGAGGGCCGCGCCGGTATTGGCGTGGCGCTGGTGGAGACGGGGTTGGTATCGTACCCGTGGTACGTTGCCTGGTGGTTTGGTATCCGCGAGGTATTTCAATTGGCGGTTTCGGTGGTGATGGGTTTTTTCATTATTTTTAAGCAGCTCATCATCAGCCATCAGTTCGTCGGCGACGTCTACGGTCCGGTCGGCATCGCGACGCTGGTCGGCCAGACCGCCCGCCTCGGCTTTTCGTACCTGATGCAGTTCACCGCCATGCTGTCGGTGATTATCGCGGTGATCAACTTTCTGCCGTTCCCGGCGCTCGACGGCGGCCGGGTGCTGTTTTTGGCCATCGAGGGTATCCGCGGCAAGGCGGTCAACGCCAGAGTTGAGGCGCTGATTCATAACATCGGTTTCGCCTTGCTGATGCTGCTGATGCTGCTGGTAACGTTCCGCGACATCCTGCGGATTTGGCCGGCGTAGCGAGCGCGCCATGGACATCCGCCTGCCGCTCAACTTTGACCAGAGTCCCCGGAATTTTTTGCAACGCTGCGGTTACGTGGCGTTCACCGATCCCAACAGCGGTCAGCAGAGCTTCACCCGGCGGTTCGGCCGGGATTTCTACCCCCGGTTCCATATCTACCTCAAAGACGTTGACGGCAGCTCCGTCTTGAGCCTCCACCTCGATCAAAAAAAGCCGTCCTACCCGGGCGCGCACGCCCACAGCGGCGAGTACGACGGAACGGTGGTCGAACAAGAAGCGGCGCGGATTTCCGGCTTGCTTAAAAATCAGCTCGGTAACCAAGCCCAGCAGCAGCCGTCCCCCAAGCGGGGACTATTTCATCATTTATTTCGGTAACTATGCCCGGTAGTGATCCCTCACCTTATGGGGAACAATTTAGCAGAAATTACTACTTGGCGGAGGCTTTAATGATAAATTACTAATAAACTCCCTTTGCCTTTCGGTTTTAAACTGAAAAAGGTGAGGGACTACTACCGGGTATGCTCCAGTCAACCCTCTTTGGTAAAACCCAGAAGCAGCCGCCCCGCGACGAGGTCAGCCTGAACGCTCGGTTGCTGACCCAGGCCGGCTTCATCGACAAGGTGACCGCCGGAGCGTATACCTACCTGCCGCTCGGGTTGGCGGTGTTAAATAACGTCAAGCAGATCGTCCGCGAAGAGATGGCCGCGATCGGCGGCCAGGAGCTCTTGATGCCCGCCCTCCAGCCCAAGGAGCTCTGGGAAAAGACCGGCCGCTGGACCGACCCGGGACCCGAGGTGATGTTTCAGTTTGAGGGCCGGAGCGACCGGCAGTACGGCCTGGGCTGGACCCACGAGGAGGTCATCACGCCGCTGGTCAAAAAGTTCGTGAGCTCGTACAAAGATTTGCCGCTCTACCTCTACCAGATTCAGGATAAATTTCGCAACGAGCCGCGGGCGAAGTCGGGGCTGCTGCGCGGCATCGAGTTTTCAATGAAAGACCTCTACAGCTTCCACCGGGACGAGCAGGATTTGGAAGCGTACTACCAGCGGGCGCTGCAAGCCTACCTGCGCATCTTTCAGCGCTGCGGGCTTGAGGCAATCGTCACCGAAGCCTCCGGCGGCTCATTTTCAAAGTACTCTCATGAGTTTCAGGTTCTCACGCCGTATGGCGAAGACGTGATCTACCACTGCGTGCAGTGCGGCTACGCCCAGAACCGCGAGGTTACCCAGCTCATGACCGGCGCGGCCTGCCCGAAGTGCGACGGCTCTATCGCCGAGGGCAAGGCGATCGAGGTCGGCAACATCTTCCAGCTCAAGACCAAGTACGCTGTTCCCTTCAAGCTTGAGTACGTTGACGCTGACGGCACGTCCAAGCCGGTGATGATGGGCTGCTACGGCATCGGTCCGAGCCGGGTGATGGGTACGGCGGTCGAGGTTCACCACGACGATCGCGGCATCATCTGGCCCGAAAGCATCGCGCCGTTTCGCGCCCACCTGCTCCAGCTTGGCTCGTCGAGCGCAGTTGCCAAAAGAGCCCTCCTAGTGTACCATAAGCTTTCCAGTCGGGGCATCAGCACCCTGTTTGATGACCGGCCGGACGTCACCGCCGGCGTGAAGTTTGCCGACGCCGACCTGATCGGTATCCCGTACCGGCTGGTCGTTTCTGAAAAAACTAAAGCTAACGTTGAGCTTAAGCCGCGCCGCGGCCAGACCTCGACGCTGGTTAACCAAACCAAGCTGCTCGCCGCCCTGAAAGGCAAGGGAGGGGAGCTGGGAAAGCAACGAAATGTTTCGTAACCTATTTAAAAAATTCTCCAAGGATGTCGGCGTTGACCTGGGAACCTCGAACACCCTCATCTACGTCAAGGATCGGGGTATCGTGGTTAAGGAGGCGTCGATTGTGGCCATCAACAACCGGACCGGCCAGATTTTGGCAGTCGGTGAAGAAGCCCAGAAGATGGTCGGCAAGGTGCCGCCCCACATCACCATTTCCAAGCCGCTGGTGGACGGCATCATCTCCGACTTTGAGGTGACCGAGAAGATGCTCAAGTACTTCATCGACCGCCTGTACCGCGAGAGCTTCGGCCTCTCGCCGCGGCCCCGGGTGGTCATCGGCGTGCCGTTGGACGTTACCGAGGTGGAAAAGAAAGCGGTCGAGGACGTGGTCCTCTCGGCCGGCGCCCGCGACGTTTTTTTGGTTGAGAACGTGATCGCAACGGCCATCGGCGCCCGGATGCCGATTCAGGACCCCTCGGGCAACATGATCATGGACATCGGCGGCGGCGTGACCGAAATCGCGGTGGTGTCGCTCTCCGGCATCGTCGCCTGGAAGTCGCTGCGGGTCGCCGGCACCGAGCTTGATCAGGACATCATCCAGTTCACCCGCAACGAGTTCGGTTTGCTGATCGGCGAGCGGGTGGCTGAAGAGGTCAAGAAGAACGCCGGCCGCCTCGACGAACAGGGCCGCCCCTTTGAGATTAAGATGCGCGGCCGCGACCTGGTGACCGGGCTGCCGCGCGAAGTCACCATTACCACCGAGCAGGTCAGCGCCGCGATTCAGCGCTCGGTCGGCATCATTATTGAGGGGGTTAAGAGCACGCTCGAAATCACGCCACCGGAGCTGGTGGCGGACATCTACCAGAAGGGCATCATCGTTTCCGGCGGCGGGTCGCTCTTAAACGACCTTGACCAAGCCATCGCCCGGGCGACCAAGATTCCCGTCAGAATCATCGACGACCCCATCACCTGCGCGGTGCGCGGCATGGGGCTCGTTTTGGAAGACGACCGTCTCCTCCGGGAGGTGGCGGTCCCGTCAACTCACGAAGATAAGGCGTAAGCCAGGCTGCAAGCTATGCCCAGTGATGGTAAAATTCTAAATCCTAAACTCTAAACTCTAAATAAATTCAAATGTTTAAAATCCAAAGTTTAAAACCTTTGAGCTTTGAATTTTGAGCTTATTTAGAGTTTAGGATTTAGTGCTTAGAGTTTTAAAAGTCATTCGACTATGCGCGTACTCGGTCGACCCGTGAAGCTCGTCGTCGTTCTGTTAGCAGCGGTAGCCCTGCTAATTTTTTTGCACTACACCCGGGTCTTGCTGCCGGTCGAGGGACTGATTCAGACCGTGCTCACGCCGGTTGAGCATCGCCTCTATGCTCTGGGTACCAGCATCAACCATTGGTACCGGTTTCCGGGCGCCCGCGACCTCACCGAGGCTAACCAGCAACTGGAAGGCCGGATAAACGCGCTCACGGTTGAGAACGCTCAGCTCAAGACGCTGCTCGCCGAGCAGGGTTTGGAGAACCAACAGGTTGAATTTTTGGCCGCGGTCGGCCTCGAGGCGATCAACGCTAAGGTGGTGGGTCGTAACCTTGAAACCAACGAGCGGACGATGATTGCCAATAAGGGCAGCGCCGATCAGGTTCGGGTGGGTGCGCCCGTCATCGCCGAGCGGGGGATGCTGGTCGGCCGGGTGGTGGCGGTACGCACCCACAGCGCTCAGATCAGGCTGGTGAACGACAGCCTGAGCAGCTTTGGGGCGATGATTCAGAACGAAGGAGAAGATCGGGGTGTGGTCGTCGGGGACCGCGGGTTGAGTGTAAAAATGGACCTCATCGCCCAGGGTGTGCCGGTGGTGGTCGGTGACGTCGTGGTTACTTCCGGCATCGAGACCGACGTCCCGCGGGGGTTGGTGATCGGCCAGGTTGATCGGGTAGTGTCGGAACCCAACAACCTCTTCCAACAGGCATTCATTAAGACGCTGGTCGATATCGATGCCCTGGTGGTCGTCTCAATCTTAAATCCGCAGTACGATGAATAGCGTCATCGGCAACCTCATCGCCGTTATCATGCTTGGTTTGATCCAGAAGAGCTTTCTCGCAACCTGGCCGCCGCCGATCGGCAGCATCAACCTCATCGTCGTGCTGATAGTTTTCCTTATCGTGTTGGGCAGCTACCGGCAGGCACTCTGGTGGGCGTTCGGTGGCGGGTTGCTGCTCGAGCTGTTCTCGTTCGACCTGTTCGGCGCCCAAGTCATTAGCTTGCTGCTGATGGCATGGCTGGTCAAAACGCTATTCAACAATTTTTTTACCAACTATTCGTTCTACTCGCTGACGGTACTTGGTATCATCGGCACCGCCGTCTCCCATGGGTTATTGTTCGCGGCCCGCTTGCTGGGTACGGTTTTGGCCGGCGGCAGCCAGCAAGGGAGCGTCGGCGCGTTTCTCCTGGCGCTGGGTTGGCAGATTTTTATTCACCTCGTCGTCTTGTACATTCTCTTTTTCATCTTTCACTTCTTAATCGGCCGCCTGCGGCTTAATTTGCCCGGCACTGACGCGCTGTCAATTGACCGCCGGGCGGGCTTCTAACCCAAACGACTAGGTGAAACGGCATGCCCCGTAGTAGAACTTCGATATGGAAGTCACCCCGCACTGGTAACGCTGCGAGCATAGAATAAAAAAAAATAGAAATTGCGCTTATTCTCTTGAAAAAACGTCTATCTAAATAATTAATCGAAGTTTCACTACGGGGCATGCTTAAGCGACTACAATCAGACCCGTTCGGTCTTGGCGGCGGCGGCCGGTTTCGCGGCTACGTCGTCAATGGTGCGGCCGAGAGCATCGACTGGTTCAAGGGCGACCGTCGGACCAAGCGCCTCGATGATACGGTCGCGCTGCCCACGGCATCCCTGCTCAACCGCGATCGGCTGCGCCTCTGGTTGGTGCTGCTCATCATCGGACTGGCGGCGCTGCTGGGGCGCGTCTCATACCTCCAGCTGGTACGGGGGCAGTACTACCAGACGGTTGCCGAGGGAAATCGGGTCCGTATCTACACGGTTAAGGCGCCCCGGGGCGTGGTCTACGACCGGAACCAAACGTTGCTCGTTAAGAACGTACCGAGCTTTTCGCTGGCTGTGATTCCCGTTGACCTGCCTACTGACCCTGAGCCGCGAGCGGCGACCATTCAGTACCTGGCGGCCCGCAGCGGCCTGACCGAAGCGGCGATTACCGAGCAGATCAACCAAGTGCCGCCCTATTCGTACCAGCCGCTTACCGTTAAAGAGAACGTGAACTTCGACGAGGCAGCGCTGGTAAAAATTCAAAGCAGCCAGTACCCGGGCGTGATGCTCAAAACCGACAGCCGCCGGCAGTACCTCCAGTCATCCACGACGCCTTCGCTGTCGCACCTCTTGGGCTACATGAGTAAAATGAGCCCCGAGCAGCTCGATACCTACCTCGGGATCGGATACGCTTTCGATGATTCTATCGGCAAGACGGGTCTCGAGCTAAGCTATGAACCGGCACTCAAAGGCCAGAACGGCAGGGAGTACGCGGAAGTTGACGCCCTCGGTGAAATTAAAAAGGTGCTGGCGTACCAGAAACCGCAGCCGGGCCAAAACCTCGAGCTGACCATCGACCTCGAGCTGCAGCAGCAAGCCGAGCAGAGCCTGCGGCGTGTTATGGACCAGTACGGCAAGCAGCGGGGGTCGGTCATCGTCTTAGATCCAAACAACGGCGAGGTGCTGGCGATGGTGAGCCTGCCGGGGTTTGACAGCAACGTCTTCGTCAGCGGCGGCGAGAGCGGGCTGATTACCAGCTTGTTCAATGATCCGGATCAGCCGCTCTTCGATCGGTCGATCAGCGGCGAGTACCCGTCCGGTTCGACGTTTAAGCTGGTTGTCGCGGCGGCGGCGCTCCAAGAGGGGCTGATCACGCCTCAAACCGGGGTAAACAGCGTCGGCGGGCTGTCGGTCGGCCGCTGGTTTTTTCCCGACTGGAAAGCCGGCGGTCACGGCTGGACGACCGTCACCAAGGCGCTGGCCGAGTCGGTCAACACGTTTTTCTACATGGTCGGCGGCGGCTACCAGAACTTCAGCGGCTTGGGCGTTGACCGGATCAAAACCTACGCGGAAAAATTCGGCTTGAACCAGAAGCTGGGCATCGACCTGCCGCAGGAAGCAACCGGCCTGCTTCCAAGCGAAGCGTGGAAAGAGGAAGTCAAGGGCGAGCAGTGGTACATCGGCGACACCTACCACCTGGCGATCGGCCAGGGTGACCTGCTTGTCACCCCGCTGCAGGTCGCGGCCTGGACCAGCGTGTTCGCCAACGGTGGCGCGCTCTACCAGCCGCACCTCGTCCGAGCGATCGGCTCGGGCGAGGACCAGCCGCCGGTTCCGGTCCAGCCAAAAATACTCAATGAACATTTCATTGATTCGGCCAATATCGAAACCGTCCGCCAGGGGTTGCGCCAGGGCGTGCTCTACGGCAGCAGCCGGGGTTTGGGCAGCCTGCCGGTCACCGTAGCCGCCAAAACCGGTACGGCCGAGTGGTCCAGTCAGCGCCCGCCCCACGCCTGGGTTACCGCGTTTGCGCCGTTCGAGCAGCCCGAGCTGGTGGTGACCGTGCTGATCGAAGAGGGCGAGGAGGGCAGCCGGCTGGCCGTGCCGATCGCGGCTGACGTCATTACTTGGTGGGCGGAAAATCGTTTAAATCGTTGACGTTTCAACATCTGGCAGAGTATAATGAACCCAATCTAATTGCATTGTGGATAAGTTTACCTCCTGCTGCCGTACGAAATGACGCCCCGCTATCGCCTCGCCGCAAGGTGATTTTAATTTTTGATTTTCTATTCTTACCATGAGTCCCCAATACATCACCAAAGAAGGTCTTGAAAAGTTAAAGAAAGAGCTCGAGTACTTGAAGAACGAGAAGATGCCCGAGATTATCGAGCGCATTGCCCGGGCCAAGGAACTCGGCGACCTCTCGGAGAATGCCGAGTACCAGGAAGCGAAAGACGATCAGGGGTTCACCGCCGGCCGCATCGGGGAGCTGGAGCGGCTGATCAGGAAGGCAGAGGTAATCGCGGCGAGCCACAGCAACGAGATGGTGTCGGTTGGCTGTACCATTCGGGCGTTGTGCGAGGGTAAAGAGTACCGCTACACCATCGTCGGCTCAAATGAAGCTGATCCAGGCCGGGGTTTGATTTCCAACGAGTCACCGATCGGCCGGGCGTTTTTAGGCGGACGAATCGGCGACCGGGTGAAGGTTTTAATACCGAGAGGCGAGATGGAGTGCGAAATTTTGGAGATTAACTAGGGGCTCGGATTCATTTTTTCAGCGTCCAGTTGGACGTTTTTAGTTTGACCCAGCTCTTCGCGAAGGGCTGGGTTGACCAAACCGGTTTATTTTAGTAGAATAAGGGTATCATTTTTGACGTCTTAATATGGCCCAAAACGTTCCTGATGAGTACCAGGCCCGGATTGAGAAGCTGAAAAAAATCAGGTCAGCCGGTATGAAGCCCTACCCCGATCGGTTCGCCAAAGCGAAGCCGGTCGCCGCGGTGCTTACGCTCAAGCTCGGCACCAAAAACATTAGCACCGCCGGCCGGCTGCTGACCATCCGCGAGATGGGCAAGATTTGCTTCTGCCACCTCCAGGACGCGACCGGACGATTGCAGCTGGTGCTGCGCAGCGACGAGGTCGGTCCGGGTCGCTTCAGGCAATTTTTAAAACAGTTCGACCCCGGCGATTTTGTCGGCGTTACGGGAGAACTTTTTAAAACCAACAAGGGTGAAGTTTCGCTTCTGGTCAAAACCTACGTGATGCTGGGCAAGGCGCTGCGGCCGCTGCCGGAAAAGTGGCACGGCTTGAAGGACCAGGAATCGCGGTACCGTCAGCGTTACCTCGATTTGGTGGCCAACCCCGGCACCTACCAGCGTTTTTTGTTTCGCAGCCGGCTCATTAAGACCTTACGTGAGTTTTACTGGAGCCATGGCTTCGTCGAAGTCGAGACGCCGATTCTGACCAACACCGCGTCCGGCGCGATTGCGAGGCCTTTCACCACCCACTACCAGGCGCTCGACCTCGACGTCTACCTGCGCATCGCGCCGGAGACCTACCTCAAAGAGTGCATCATCGGCGGGTTTGAGAAAGTATTCGAGATCGGCCGCTGTTTCCGCAACGAGGGGATGGACCCATCCCACCTCCAGGACTTCACCATGGCCGAGCACTACGCCGCCTACTGGAACTACGAAGACAACATCGCGTTTACCGAAATGCTGTTCTCGCACCTGCTCAAGCAGTTGCTCGGTAGCCTCAAGGTTGAGATTAAGAACCGGGACGGAGCGCTGGCCAAGATTGATTTCGCCCCGCCGTGGCCGCGCGTTTCGTTGCGGGATCGGATCAAGAAAGACTGCGGCATCGATATTGACGCCTGCAAAACCGCCGATGCGCTGCGTCGGGCCATCAAGGCCAAGAAAGTCTTACTTAACGACATCACCACCCTTGAACGCGGCAACCTGATTGACGCGCTGTACAAGACGGTCTCGCGTGATAAAATTGTCCAGCCGACGCTGGTTACCCAGCAGCCGATTGACGTTTCGCCGCTGGCGCGGCGTAATGACAAGAATCCGGCGGTCGTTGATCAGTTCCAGCTGGTCGTCAACGGCTGGGAGATCCTCAAAGCCTACTCGGAGCTGGTTGACCCGGTTGACCAGAAGCAACGGTTTGACGCCCAAGCCAAAGCCCGATCGGCCGGCGACCACGAAGCGCACACCAAGGATGACGAGTACGTCCGGGCGCTCGAGCACGGCGCGCCGCCGATCTCCGGCTGGGGGATGGGTGTCGATCGGCTGACGGCGCTCCTGACGCAGCAGGACAACCTGCGTGATGTCGTGCTCTTCCCGCTGTTAAAACCAGAGAGTAAGTAATTTAAAATCACTATGCCCGGTAGTAGCCCCTCACCTTATGTAGCCGACTAGAAGGGGGGTTACTACTGGTAACTATTATTAATAAATTACCCTTTGCCTTAAAAATAAAAAGGTGAGGGGTCACTACCGGGTATGCTCACCGCGGGCCAAGTCATCGTTCGTCTGCTGGTGTCGGCGATTCTTTCGGGCATCATCGGCATTGAGCGGGAATCAAAGCATAAGCCGGCTGGGTTGCGAACCAA
>MHIL01000014.1:0-7075 GCA_001817495.1 Candidatus Buchananbacteria bacterium RIFCSPHIGHO2_02_FULL_56_16 | reverse complement strand
GCCGCATCGCCGCCGGCGTGCTCACCGGTATCGGTTTTGTCGGCGCCGGGCTGGTCATCCAGGACCGGCATGAGATCCACGGGATTACGACCGCCGCCACCATCTGGGTCGTTTCAGCGGTTGGCTTAGCCGCCGGCGCCGGGTTCTTCGTGCCGGCGATTGCCACCACGCTGCTGGCAGTGATGGTGCTGTATTTTTTTGAGAGCGAAAAGTTTCGACGCAGCCTGTCCGAGAAACAGTAACACTATGGGGCGGGTGGTGATGGTGTTCGGCACCTTTGACGGCGTGCACCCCGGGCACCTGGATTTTTTTCGCCAGGCGCTTAAGCGCGGGGACGCTTTGCTGGTAGTGGTCGCCCGCGACGCCACGGTCCGGTCAGTCAAGGGCCGACGGCCGCAGCGAAACGAACGTTCACGTCGGGCAGCGGTAGCGGCCCGGCCGATGGTGAGCAAGGCAGTACTCGGCGATCCCCATGACCAGATGAAGGCAATCGCCAAGTACCAGCCATCGGTCGTCTGCCTCGGCTACGACCAGCAGGCGTTCGTCGAGCAGCTCTACCGGACGTTTCCCCGTTTAAAAATTATTCGCTTAAAACCCTACCAACCGGAACGGTATAAATCTTCTCACTTTAACGCGGTGTAACTAACGTATGCCCGGTAGTGAAACTTCAAATGGGGTGAATTTCCACTACGTTTACGTTATCGAGAGTCAGCGCCATAGAACGGAACGGTACATCGGATACACAACTGACTTACGAAAGAGAATCGCCGATCATAAGCAGGGGTTAAACCAACCAGCCAAGCCGTTCAGACCCTGGAAGCTGATCTACTATGAGGCCTGCTAGCATCCGGAAGACGCTAAACGAAGAGAACAGTACTTCAAAACAACCCAAGGTCGACGGTTGTTACAACGACGATTGAAAGAATACTTTTACCAGGCAACATCTAAATAATTTGAAGTTCTACTACCGGGTATGGTTGACATAAAAAAACTACGGGAGGATCCGGCGGCGTACCAGCGCGCCGCTGACGTCAAGGCGGTGGCCGTTGATATTGACCGGCTGCTCGAGGTTGATAAGCTGGTGCTGCAGCTCAAGCAGGAGCTCGACGAGCTGCGAACCGAAAAAAACCAGCTGGCCAGGCAGCAGGCTGATCCGGAGAAGGGCCGGGCGGTCAAAGAAAAAATTAAGGCCAAAGAGGGCGAGGTGAACCTGCTCGAACCGGAGCTCGAGAAGCTGATGCTGCTCGTGCCCAACCTGCCGTCGGAGGATACGCCGGTTGGCAAAGATGACGCCGGCAACCAAGAAGTGTACCGCTGGGGTGATATCCCGCAGCCGGATTTTGCGCTCAAGGATCACCTGACCCTCGGCGCCGAGCTCGACCTGCTCGACTTTGAGCGGGGAGTGCGCACCAGCGGGTTTCGCGGCTACTACCTCAAGAACGAGGCGGCGCTGCTCCACCTGGCGCTGATGCAGTACGCGTTGAAAAAAATTATTGAGAGAGGTTTTACGCCGTTTATTCCGCCGACGCTGGTGCGTGAGTTCGCGCTGATCGGCAGCGGCCACTTCCCGTTCGGCCAGGAAGAAATCTACGAGATTAAGAACCCCGATGACAAGGAGCGCAAGTTTCTGACCGGCACGGCCGAGCCGTCGCTTCTGGCCTACCGGGCGGGCGAGATTCTCGACGAAGCCGAGCTGCCGCTCAAGTTTTGCGGCTTGAGCCAGTGCTATCGCTCGGAAGCCGGCAGCTACGGCAAAGACGCCAAGGGCATTTACCGAATCCACGAGTTCATGAAGGTGGAACAGGTGGTGCTGTGCCGGGCTGACACTACTGAATCAAACCAGTGGCTCGAAACCATGACCGGTTACTCCCGCGAGCTGCTCGAAGACCTGCGCCTGCCCTACCGCGTGGTCCAGGTCTGTACTGGCGACATGGGCGCGGGCAAGCACAAGATGTACGACCTCGAAACCTGGATGCCGAGCCGCAACGCCTACAGCGAGACCCACTCGGCGTCAAACCTCACCGACTGGCAGGCGCGCCGGTTGGGCATCCGCTACCGGACGAACGGCGGTGAGAAAGTCTACCCGCACTGCTTGAACAACACGGTAATCGCGTCGCCGAGGATCTTAATCGCGATTTTAGAAAACTTTCAGCAGCAGGATGGCAGCATCGCGGTTCCCGAAGCGCTCTGGCCCTTCTGCGGGTTTAAGAAAATAGAACGACGGTCTGGGAAATAAAAAAACAGGCCAACGCGGAAAACTTAATCCTGAACTTCGTTGCCCCGACGCTTGGGATAAAAAGGGTAGTACATAATGTATAGAAAAGGAGGGCTAGACACTGGCCCTGTGGTCTTATGTCTAGCCCCAAGTGGTGTGGTTCCCCCTTGACTGGGGAATAGCTTAGCTTATTGGTTCTTGAAGAGCAATACGATGTCGACGTTGGGCCGATCGAGCCCGGGAAATGCTGCTAAGCACTCTTGAGCAGTGCTCTGGATGAGATTCGGATCAACGTCGCGCCGTCGCGCTTCATGGAGCGCCAATCTCACCTCGCCCAGTGTCCCAACGGCTAGGGCCCCTTTGAGCCCCATTAAAGCTCTGTGCTGTGAATCAGGTGAAGCAGACATCTTTTTATCCCCCTGGGAAAAATTTTGGAGCCGCGACCCGTTCTTGGTGTACCCTAGATCGGAAGAATTGTTTTTTTTCAAGGATTTACCTCCTTTACTTGTTTAGGATGAGCCTCTCGCCAGGCGAGAAAGTGGCTCATACCTTTGGTGCGTGAACGGGTCGCGGCATTGAAGGTACAACCTACGCATTCTAAGGCATTAATCTTTTTTTGTCAAGATGTACACTTCCTGGGTTGAGGTTTCAAAATCCGCGCTGCTGCATAACTTAAAGCAATACCAGCGGCTGGTCGGTCCCGACGTGGCGGTGATGCCGATCGTCAAGAGCAACGCCTACGGTCATGGGATGACTAAAGTAGCCAAGATGGTCGCGCCAAAGGTTAGCTGGCTGGGGGTTGTCAACCTGGCCGAGGCGCTTGAGTTGCGGCACGCTGGCATTAAGAAAAAAATTTTTGTTTTAAGCTACGCCCAGCCCGAGCTGCTGGAGCAGGGGATTAGGCAAAACGTCGCGCTGCCGGTGTACACCGAGTCTTTTGCCCGGCAAGTTTCCCAAACGGCAAAGAACGTAGGCAGAGTCGCCCGGCTGCATATTAAAATTGATACCGGTACCTCGCGCGTTGGGTTCCTGGCTGATGACGCCGCTCGGGCAATCAAACGAATTGGTCAGTTGCCAAACGTTGTAATTGAGGGCGTCTGGAGCCACTTCGCCGCCAGCGAAGAGAACCGGTCTTTTACCAATCGCCAGCTGCAAAAGTTTCAGCAGGTTTTGGCGCAGCTTAAAAAAGAAGGTATCGAAGTTCCATACCGGCATTTTGCCTGCAGCGCCGCTAGTATCACCACGCCCATTGCCCATTTTAATCTGGTTCGACTCGGCCTGTCGCTCTATGGCTTGTGGCCGTCAAAGCACATTGAGCACATTGCCCGCCGCCGAAGCCCCTGGTTGACCCTTAAACCGGCCTTAACTTGGAAGACGAGAATTATTCAGGTTAAAGAAGTCGCAGCCGGCAGTAAAATCAGCTACGGCGGCACCTTTACCGTTAAAAAGAAAACCAAGCTCGCCGTTTTGGCAATCGGCTACTGGGAAGGCTATGATCGGCACCTCTCGAACCAAGGCTCGGTCTTGATTGGCGGCCAGCGTTGTCCGGTGCTTGGACGCGTGTGCATGAATCTGACCATGGTTGATGTGAGTAATATAAAAAATGTTAAAGCTGGTGATGAGGCCGTGTTAATTGGCGAGCAGGGCGGCCCGCCTTCGCCCTCTGGGCTTCGGCGAGGCAGGGGAGTGGTGACCGTCGACGAGCTGGCTGAAAAGATTGGCACAATTAACTACGAAGTCGTCACGCGCATCAATCCGCTGCTGGAACGTGTGAGCGTGAAATGATATGGCAAATACAGCAGAAAATTTAGAGCAAAGAGTCCGACGCTTAGAGGATCGGAACAAGAAGGTGGAGGCCGATAAGGCTTGGGAAACGAGCTGGGCACGGCGGACGTTGCTCACACTGTTCACCTACCTTGCGATGGGCGTGTACCTGCGGGCGATCGGTATCGGAAGCCCCTGGTTGAACGCCGTGGTGCCGGCAGTAGCATTCATGCTCTCGACGCTCACTATGCCATTTTTTAAGCATGGGTGGCTTGGCAGCAAAAATAAGCAAATGAAATAGCGTTTTTAATGTATGTCTCGTAAAACTCAAAAAAAGCTTACCGTCGGCGTCATCTTTGGCGGCCGGTCGGGCGAGCACGAGGTTTCACTGGTCTCAGCCGCGTCGGTGATCAAAGCACTCGATAAAAAAAAGTACCGCGTGGTTCAGATCGGTATCGCCAAGGACGGCGCATGGGTTACCCAAAAACCGATGGCAGCGCTGAAATCCGGTAAGCCCGCTAAGCAGGGCAGCAGGCTGATGCCCGAACGCGTGCTCAACCGCTGCGATGTGGTGTTTCCGGTGCTGCACGGTTCATACGGTGAGGACGGTACGGTGCAGGGGATGCTCGAGATGGCGAACGTGGCCTACGTCGGCGGGGGGGTGCTTGGTTCGGCCGCGGCAATGGACAAGGTGGTGCAAAAGCAGCTGTGCGATCAAGCTGGTCTGCCGAGCGTCAATTACGTTTGGTTTTTGAGCAAGGATTGGCGTAAAAACAAACCGGCAATCTTACAGCGCATCAATTACAAACTGCGTTACCCAATGTTTACCAAACCGGCTAATCTTGGCTCGAGCGTGGGCATTGGTAAATGCCACGATCGCCAGGAGCTTATTGCCGGTATCAATGACGCGGCACGCTACGACCGCAAGGTCATCGTCGAGCAGGGGATAGAGCCGATGCACGAGATCGAAGTGGCGGTGCTTGGTAATGACCATCCCAGGGCATCAGTGCCGGGCGAGATTGTTTCGTCGAATGAGTTCTACGACTACGACGCCAAGTACGTTGATGGTAAATCGCAGGCGGTCATTCCGGCCAAGCTGCCGCAAAGCGTGAAACGAGAAATCCAGCGCATCGCTGTGCTGGCGTTCAAGGTTTTAGATTTATCCGGCATGGCGCGTGTTGATTTTTTGGTTAAGCGCGGCAGCTACAAGGTGTACCTCAACGAGGTCAATACCATTCCGGGATTTACCTCGATTTCGATGTACCCAAAGCTCTGGGCCGCGTCAGGCGTACCGTATCCGCAGCTGCTCGACCGGCTGATTACCTTAGCCCTCGAGCGCTACCGGGAAAAGGCCGCGCTGGCAACTTCCTACCGGCCTAAAGAGGATTGGTATAAGTAACGTTCTTGAGTAATTTTCAATTTTCAGTTTTCAATTTTTAATCAAGGCTCAATGTTTCAATGAGTCATTGAAAATTCATGGTAAATTGAAAATTGATAACTGAAAATTGTTACCCAATGCAAACCAAGCGTGATTACCACCGTCAAGAGTTCCGTAACCCCTTTTTTGCCAAACGGCAAGCCGAGGGCCACCGCCGGCCATTTATTTTTCGTCTGGCGGCCGTGGTCGTGTTTCTCGCGTTCGTAATTTGGCTGCAACGGTCAGGTACCTTTCAGATTCAGACGATTGAGGTGCGCGGCGAGCCGGTGGTCGGGGAGCAAGAGATCAAGGACGTCGTCTCGCAGCAGCTGGGTCAGCGCCGCTGGTTGATTTTCAGCCAACGAAACATTTTTTTCTTTAATACGGAGAAAACCTAGCGCGCGCTCGCCGAGCAGTACGGCGAGGATTACCTTACGGTCAAAAAAAAGTACTTTCAGATGATCGTCGTCTCGATCAACGCGGACATTTCACGTATCGTCTGGTCCACCAATCAGCAGACGTTTTACCTCGATGCCAACGGGGTGGCGCTGCGCGAGGCCGCCGACCCGCAGTCAACCGTTGAGTTCAGCCAGGGTACCACCGAGGTCGTCAGAACCCGGAACCAGTTTGGCGACCATCCGCTGGTTTTTGACGAGAGCGGCACCGCGGTGGTCATTGGTCAAGAAGCGACGAGCCCCGTGCTGGTTGCGTTCATCGCGACGCTGACTGACACTGTTCGAGCTCGAGCCGACTTTGAGATTACTCACTACTCCATCGTGAACCCCTACGCCGACTGGCTCACGCTGCAAACCACCAGCGGCTGGGCGGTGTACGTTAAGACCACCGATTCGGCCGAAGCGCAGGTGAGCCGCTTGCTCATGGTGCTTAGCCAGAAGGTGCCGGACCGCAGCAAGCTCGAGTACGTTGACCTGCGCTACGGCGACAAAGTTTTTTATAAGTAACCAAACGTATGGCCGAGCTTTTTATTACCAAACAATCCGGAGAAGGGGAGCGCTTTGACGTTACCAAGCTTAAGCGTTCGCTCCTGGCTTCCGGCGCGAGCGTCGCCGATGTCACCGCGGTGCTCAAGCAGCTAACCGCCCTGGTAAAACCGGGCGTCAGTACGGCGGAACTGTACCGCCGCGCTTTTCAACTGCTGCGCAGCATCGGTAAGTCTTACGCCGCCCGCTACAGCCTTAGCCGGGCGATCATGCAGCTCGGGCCCAGCGGCTTTCCGTTCGAGCAGTACGTCGCGGCGGTGCTCGAAGTGGCCGGCTACCAGACCTGCACCAACCAAATTTTTCAAGGCAAGTGCCTGACCCACGAGGTTGACGTGGTCGCCGAGAAGCCGGCCGAGAACATCCACGCCATCATCGAGGTGAAGTTCCATAACCGGCCCGGCAATAAGACCGGCAGTAAAGATATTTTGTACACCCACGCGCGCTTTTTGGACATCAATCAGGAATGGGTCGTAAAACGTGCGAGGGGGGCAAAACCCCAGGGTGGGGAACTGCAGAGCTGGCTCTTTACCAACACCAAGGTCACCACTGACGTCATCCAGTACGCCCGCTGCGCCGGTTTGAGGATTACCAGCTGGGACTATCCGGCTGACGCCAGTTTTAAAAAAATGATTGATACACACCTCTTATATCCCATCACGGTACTGTTGGGTCTGAACG
>MHIL01000013.1 GCA_001817495.1 Candidatus Buchananbacteria bacterium RIFCSPHIGHO2_02_FULL_56_16 | reverse complement strand
GCAGATATTCAAAATCCAAAGAGAAAACGGTAACCAATCCTTATCTGAAAAATCCCAATTACGGTAACCCTGACTTATTATCTATTGCGTCCACGGCGGCACTCGGTTGCCGTCCTCTTTAGTTAGGGGATGGTGGTACTATTGACAAAATTAGCGTAATATGGTAGTATAGTATGATTAGTCAAAGGTGCAAATTTTGGCTCAATAATGGGTCAGATAGTACCTTTCACCAGCCAGTCTGGTGCCAAAAGGGCTAGTTATGAACCTTGAAATCAAGGTCAAAACAATATAGAAACAAAAAAGGAGGAGTAAAACGATGAACTGGAAGCAAGCGGTAGTAAGTGCGATGTTGCTGGGTTTGGTGATTTTGGTACAAGGTTGCGCCACCACGCGTACCGTTACGGTCCGTGATACGGATCGCGTTGCCAGGGTCACTCATGGCGGTGACGACGACGATCAGGTTCGGATTGGTTTCTGGCGTGCCTTATGGGAGCCTTGGGTCGAGGAACAATCAACCCGGGTTGCTGAAGAGTCTTGGCGTCGCCAAGAAGGTTCCGTGTATCACGGAAAAGCCTTGGAGGCGGCCGAGGCCACCCGGCTCACCGAGCCGTTTGTCGAAGCGCCAGTTACGGTTCAGCCGTTTGACGAGCCGCTCAACCCCAAGCCGATCGGAGAAAACGGCGAAGAGTTCAGCAGGTATGAAGAAGAACCTGCTGATGATTCCCTCGCCGATGTTGGATCGGCGGCCACCGCTGATCGCGTCCGTGTTCGCCAAGCAATGCGCGGCGGAACAATGGAACTCCCATTAGCTGCCCAAGAGGGTGGTCGTCCGGTTGTCTTAATTAATGACAGCCGGTACCGCGCCAAGCAGTTCATCGTTCGGCGCGACCGCGGTCCCAGCTACGAAATCAACGTAGCGCCAGGGCAGCGCGCGGTGCGTTACCTCCAACTTGGTCGTCATCTCGTTGAGGTGTACGATCAAAATGGCCGGCCCCAGAAGATTCGCGACCCGCGTCGCGAAGTGTACAAGCGGAGCTACAGCTACCGCTGGCGCGACCGATCGTGGGATTACACAGGATCGTTTGTAGTTAATTCCGTTCCATCCTTTGTGGACGAGAACGGCCAACAGTTCTTTGGGGTATTTCGTTCCTACTAAAAAAGTAGGCAGCGAAAGACCTAAATAAAAAAAACAGGGCAGTTGCCATAAGCGTCTGCCCCTCTTTTTTTAAATTCCAAATCCTAAACTCTAAATAAATTCAAAATTTAAAATTCAAAGGTTCAAAAGGTATTGCTTCTGGCGTTTCGGATTTTAATACTTTGAATTTTGGTTATTATTTAGAGTTTAGGATTTAGTGCTTAGAGTTTCCTCTAGTATGTCTGGGTTGCTTCGAACAGCTGGCTCAACACAAACGCGGTGATCAGGTACGCCGCCAAAACGATCACCAGCCCGATGACGGCTGCCGCGATGGTTTTTTTCGACTTACCGATCCGGTCTTCGTTGCCGGCGGACGTCATCCAGTTGAAGCCGGCGTAGATGATTAAGACGATGAAGATGACGCCCAAGAGCCCAAGCACTACCTGGATAATCTGGGCAACGACGATGCTGAGTTGAACTGGCTGGAGACCGGACGTTTCCAAAAATGCCTCGGATTGGTCAACCATCTCGGCTCCGGCTTCGCCGCTGAGCAACTCTTGGGAAACTTGAGCGTTTGCAACAGTCACGGAACCAGTGAACAAGAGGATACTGATTAATAAGGCAGCTGGTGAGACGAAACGCATAGGCATAGGTGTTAATGTTATTGGTATGGACGGTCAAAGTCCTTCAAAGCCGGAGATGGAAAATGCTTTCAGGACCAATACGTAGATACCAGCCGCCGAGAGTATGACGACGATGCCGATGACGCCGTCGCGGATGATCTTGCGGGCTTTTGAGACCCGTTCCTCGTTGCCCGCCGCCGTCATCCAGAGGAAACCGCCGTAGATGATGTAGGCCATGAAGATGACGCCAAGCAGCGAGATGAACACCCGGGCCACCGAACCGGCCACCATCGCCACGCCGGTTCTGGCCAGCTCCGGATCGGTGTTGTAGCCGGCGCCCTCACCCGCCTGATTGAGCAGGTTCCCAAGGCTGCCCGGGTCCTCGGCCAGTGAAACTAGTGGCAGCGTCGCCAGCAGCAGGCACATCGTTAGGGTTAGGCGCAGTATGATTTTTTTCATAATTTTCCGAGCTTGGTGGTTGGGTGGTAGGCTTCGCCGTAGCCGGTGGCGGTACTTATTCGGTCGACGACCGTGGCGGTGATGATGTAGCCGGACAGGGCGATGATGATGCCGATGATGCTGCCGCGGATGATTGCCTTGGCTTTCCGGAGTTTCTCCTCCTCGCCGCTCGCGCTCATCCAGAGGTAGCCGGCGTAAACCAGGTAGCCCATAAAAATGAGGCCGAGGAGCGAGAGAAACGTTTTGATAATCTGGCCGACGGTCGTGGCAACCGAGGTCGTGCCGACGCTCGATGAGTAGCCGGCAGCGACACCGACGTTCTGGAGCCGCTCGGCTGGCCTGGGATTCGGTACCCATTTGGCGAACGCCGGTCCAGCCACGAGCAGCAGGAGAACGGCGGCGATGATGACAGAGTGAGGTTTCATAGGCTCGGGCGCTTAGGGGTAGTTAGGTGCCGCCCGCGGCCTGGTAGAATCGCGCGACGACGAACAGTGAGATGGCGTAGGCCGAGAGCGCGATCGCCAGGCCGATGATCGAGCTGCGGATGATGTCTTTCGCTTTCTTGAGCTCCTCCTCGCGGCCCTGGGCGATCATCCACTTGTAGCCGCCGTAGACCATCAAGCCTAAAAACAAAATACCAAAGACGCTTAGAAATGACTGGATGACGTTACCCGCCACCGTTTCAACCGTCGTGTTTTGGCCGCTGGGCAGGGCGATTGCTTCGCCGCCGTTACCCTCGAGCCCGGTAATCATCTGGTTGGTAATGTTGCCGAACGCGGCGGACGCGGCGACCGGCCCGATGAGCGCGGCGGCGAGGTACAGGCCGATAGCCGCCGGGAGGATTTTTTTTCGAAGGCTTTTCATACGCTCTAAGAGGTTTTTTTGCCCGCTTCAATCGCCTGGCCAATGGCCGTCAGCACGAACTCGGTGAACAGGCGGGCGAGCAAGATGATGATCAGGGCGGTAACCGCTTCACGGATAATTTTTTTCCCCTTCTGGACCTGCTCGTCGTTGCCGCGGGCCGTCATCCAGAGGTAGCCGGCGTAGAGCATCAGCAGGAAAAACAGCAAGCCGATGAATGACAGGAGAAAGTTTATGATGTGGATGAGTGAGCTGCTAAAGGTTGCCGGGCCGATGGTAACGGCGTTGCCGCCGCCGATCGTCCATTTGACCATGGTGTTGAACCCACCGCTGACCTGGTCGCCGACCGGCTTGGCCGCCGAAGCAGCACCGGGCAGCAGCACGGCGAGCAGGAACAGCGAGACGAGGGTTGAGCGCAGACGTTCGCGTGTCAGCATAGCCGGTAGATACAGTTAAGAAGTTTGAACGGTATCACCCAGCGTCAGGATTGCCAGCTCGACGATGATCCGCGCGCCAATTACAATCGCCAGACCAATGACCGCCTGGATGATGAGGTCCTTGCCGCGGGTAACCTGTTCTTCTTTGCCTTGGGCGCTCATCCAGAGGTAGCCGCCGTAGATGACCAAGACCATGAACAGCAGGCCCATCACCACCAGGAAGCCGTTGAGGTAGACGGCCCAGGCGGAGACGAACTCGCGAGCGGGTTTACCTTCGCTCGTAACGGCGTAGCCGGCTTCGGTACCGGTTTTTTCAAAGCTGTTCCTGAGCGCGTCGAAGGCGGCGGCAGCGCCGATTGGCGCGGCCAGCGATTCGACCAGCAGCAGCGTCAGCATCAGTTGCGTGGAACGGCGGAGCATTATTGTGGCAGTTAGCCGGTGACGGCGCCGCGCAGCGCGGTGATGACGAGGTAGACCAGCGCGTACGAGAGGAAGATGACGATCATGCCGTTGACGCCGTTGATGATGAACCCCTTGGCCTGCTTAACCTTTTCTTCGTTACCGCCGGCCGTCATCCAGAGGTAGCCGCCGACCAATATGACGGTTAAAAAAACAACCCCGAGCGCGCCGAAGAAGTAGTTGACTGCCTGGCCGATAATCGTCGGCAGGTCACGATCCGCGCGGGTGTCGAGGGTAGCTTGGTTGGCGGTGGTGTCGAGTCCGTACCGGTCATTTTGTGGGTTGGGTACCTGGGCGTAAACCGGTCCAGTCAGGAGCAGCGTCGCTGCAAGACTTAGAGAACAGACGGTAAGGACGAGCCCAAGCTGCCGTTGCAGCGGTTGTCGTAGATTAAAAATCATGTCGTTTCGTTTTGATACGGTTTATTCCAAGCGGGGAGGCTTCCGACTCGAAAGCCTCCCCTTGGCATGCAATAACGACCTTACCTCACATTACAATGATGGGATACTTTATTTCGTTACTATACACCAGTTGCCTTAACCAGCGAATTGATGACGAATGTGGCAAGGGCGAAGGAGATGAAGATGATGACCAGGCCGATGATACCGGCGGTGATAATCTTTTTCGCCTCGCCGATTTTTTCTTCGTTGCCGCCGGCCGTCATCCAGCGGAAGCCGCCCCAGAGGATAATTAGAATAGCGATGATACCCAAAAATCCAAGCAATGAGTTCACGATACTCATCGTCCCTTCGCGCACGTCTTTGGTCCCGAGGCCCAGGGCGGTCCCGTAGTTGATACCGGTATCCAAAGCCAGGACTGGCACCGCCAACAGGCTCATCATGGTAACGCTGGTCAGCGCCACCGCAGTAAATTTTTTCATTCTGTTTCACCTCCTTTCTCTTGTAGCTACCTTTTATAAATTTTGAAAAGGGTGTAATCCTTTTTTGAAGATAGCTTTACGATTTAGTTGGTATGTGTTGGTAAGGTACCCGCCTCTTTATTATAATAAATTACTTCTTATAGTGTCAATTGTGCAAAACCATCTTTGTTGATAAGTATTTGGCTAAAAATAGTTTTGGCTTAATGTTGGTCCCTTTTAACGCCGATTAGCTGCGTCTAGCCGCTCGGCTGGTTGAACCAGAACCGGTCAAAAATTTTCGCCTCGCTGTGGATTGCTCCATCGGTCAGCGCGCCGATGACGATGTTGACGATCAGCCAGGCCGAAAAGATCACCGCTACGCCGATCGAAGCCGCCACCAGGATCTGCTTGGCTTTTTGGATTCGCTCCTGGCTGCCGGCGGCGATAATGAACATCGCCCCGCCGTAGATGACCATCAGGAGCGCGAGGCTGCCGGTCATCGCCAAAATCAGCTGGGTGATGTTGACAATCAATTGAAAGACCGAGTTGAGGTTGCAGTTGGTGGTGTCGGTGCACTCGCACGGGATAAGGCGGCCGTCTTTAATGTTGATGGCCAGGAGAAAGGCGTTCTGGTCAGCCGTACACTGCGCGGCAGAGACCACTAACTGAGCGGATACCGTTTGGGTTGCGAATAAAGAAACGGTAAGGAGTACCGCGGCAGCGAAGAATTTTTTACCGATTTGCATTCGTAAAAAAATCTACCAGCACGTTAAAACGTCTGCTGAATCTTTTGGGCGGCGAGCTCGGCCGCGTCGGCCGGCGGGATGTTGTCTTTGAGCACGCTGGTAATCAGGTCGCTAAACGCGCTCTCCATCGCCGCGGCGTTCTTGCCGTGGTACCAGCTGACGCTGGTCAGCAGCTGCTCGGCGAACACCCGCAGCTCGTCGTCGCCGGTCTGGTCGCCGACCAGGCTGCGTACGGCGGTCAGCCGCTTGGTGCGGTCGAGGTACTTCTTGACCTCGTCGCGCTTGGCAGCGAACTGGAGGAAGTCCCAGGCTTCGTTGACATGGGCAGTCTTGCGCATGACGGCGTGGACCGGGTAGCGGGCGATGTTGACTGCCGGCCGGCCCTCAATCTGCGGTACCGCAACCACCTCGTAGTTGAGCTTGCCCTGCCGGCGCGCCTCAAGGTACTGGCGGTGCTGGTTGTAGCCGAAGATGATGGCGACTTTGGCCTGGATGAAGGCGTCAACCGAGTTGGGGAAGGAGTCGTTCCAGGTGTAGACCTCTTTGGTCGGGTTGGCGAAGTCGGTGTAGAAGCGAATCGCTTCCGGCCCCGGGTTGTAGGTTCGGTCGGCGCCGGCCGGCAACTGGTGGAACAGTACCTGACCGCCGACCGTCATCCTCGCGCCGTTTTGCAGCATCAGCAGCGCCAGAATGTCGGTGCCGGCCTCGACGTTACTCATCGTGCCGAGCGCCGCGCCGGACTGGACCAGCTCGCCCTCGCGGTTTTGAAACGTCAGCCGCGTTACGTCGCCCTGGAGCTCGGACCAGGTGGTCGGCGGCAGCGGCAGGCCGGCGTTGTTGAACAGGTCACGGTTGTAGAACATCACCAGCGTGTCCACCGTCAGCGGCAGGCCGTAGATTTCCCCGCCGCGCACCACGTCGCCGTAGACCACGTCCAAGAACTGTTCGTGCAGCTGGGCCGGCGTCAGGCTCGCGTTCTTGCGCACCTCGACGACGGTTTCCTCCTTGAGGCCGAGGCTGGTCTTGGTGTACTGGTAGGCGAGCTCGGTTGAATCGGGCAGCGGCGCGAGCTTGGACAGCCACTTGTCCAAGTCGACGTTGGTGACGGAGACGATGTCCGGGCCGCGGTCTTCGGCCAGCGCGTCGAGGAGCGCCTGCTCAAACTCTTCCTCGCGCAACTTGCGGTAGGTGATCCTAATGTTCGGGTGGATGGCGCTGTAGTCGCCGATGAGGTCGTTGAGATCCTCGGGGTTATCAAACGTCCCCCACCAGGCCAGCTCGACCGGCTTGAGCAGCGCCTGCTCCTTGGGGCTCGCGAGCTTGCACTGGAAACCGGTGGTGACCATGAAGAGTCCGATGAGCAGCAGGCTGTTGATTTTGAGCACGGTTGATCGCCTCATTTTATTACCTTCGTTTTGAGAAATGCCGTAAAGGCGGTGTTGATGTCGTGGTCGCGCAGGCCGAACTCGACGTTGGTCTTGAGCCAGCCGAGCTTGTTGCCGGTGTCGCAGAGCTCCCCGTCAATAATTTTAGCATAGACCGGGCGTTTTTTGAGCAGCCGCGCCACCGCGTCGACCAGCCAGAGCTCGTTGTCTTTGCCGATTTTGGTTTGCTCGAGCGCCGTAAAAATTTCCGGGGTGAAGATGTAGCCGCCATAGGTGGCGATCCGGCTCTTGGTTTTCTTCGGGCCCGGTTTCTCGACAATCGAGCGGACCTGGTAGACGCCCCCGCCGACCTCGTCGCCTTCGATGATGCCGTACTTGCTGGTGCCTTCGTCGTCGGTCATCGCGGCGCTGATGACCGTCTCGCCGTATTTTTCATACACCTCGACGAGCTGCTGGATGTGGGGCTTTTTCGCCAGCCAGATGTCGTCGCCCCAGACCACGGCGAACGGCTCGTCGCCAATCACGCCGCGGGCGTTCAGCACCGGCGTGCCGTTGCCGTAGGGGCCTTTCTGGCGGATGTAGATGAAGTTTGCCAGCTGGGCCACCGCCTTGATTTGAGCCGCCGCCCGCGTCTTGCCCGCCTTGGTGCAGAAGTCTTCCAAACTCTCGTTGCGGTCGAAGTGGTCCTCGATCGCCCGTTTGGCCGCGCCAGTAACCAGGATCACGTCGCGGATACCGGCGCGCACCGCCTCCTCGACAATGTACTGGATGATGGGTTTATCCACCACCGGCAGCATTTCCTTGGGTTGAGCCTTGGTGGCCGGCAAAAACCGCGTGCCCAGACCGGCAACCGGGATGACGACCTTAGTGATTTTCTTCATAGGTGCTCCCTCTCCTCTTGGGTGAGAGGGTCGGGGTGAGGGGAGTTATGTACCGCAGTGGTAACATTTCAATTGAATTATACCACAAAACAAATGAATTGTAAAAAATGGATAATTATGCTACGCTGGCCTTGCTAGCGAACGTTCGCTTAGCGAATCTGGAGAGGTGGCCGAGTGGTTTAAGGCGACGGTCTCGAAAACCGTTTGGGCGCAAGTCCTCGTGGGTTCAAATCCCACCCTCTCCGCCAATTTTCACTTTTTGCGAAATCGTAAGAAGTTGCCTCGGCGCGTTGCGCCTCGGCATGGTATTTCCCCGCCAGAATCCAAGCATTTTT
>MHIL01000012.1:2995-8590 GCA_001817495.1 Candidatus Buchananbacteria bacterium RIFCSPHIGHO2_02_FULL_56_16 | reverse complement strand
GAGAGCGGTAAAAATGAAAGAAACCGGTCACGCTCGGTGGCCGGTACTGCCGTCAGTGACGCTTCGGCGTTAAACATAAAGTTACGATGGGTCAGCATCACCCCTTTGGGCAGCGCCGTGGTACCCGAGGTGTAGACGATGCTGGCGACGTCGTCGGCCTCGACGCTCGAGTCGATCGCCTGCGACGACCGTTCGCCCGCCGTCATCACCTCGTCGAGACTCATGAGCTGCTTGCCCTTAGTCTGGTAGATTTCTGGATGGTCCAGGTTGATAAAAACCACCGTTTCGAGCGCGGGCAACTCATCAATAGCCAGCAGCAGCTTGTTGAGCTGCGACTGATTGGAGACGACCACGAGTTTCGCGCCCGAGTCGTTCAAGATATGTTTGATAATCGTCGGCGACAGCGTGGTGTGCACCGGCACGACGATCGCGCCGAGCGTCAGCGTGGCGAGGTCGGTGCGAACCCACTCGGTTCGGTTCTCCGACAAAATCGCCACCCGGTCGCCGTGCCGGACCCCGAGCGACTGCAACCCCTGCGCCATGACCGCCACCCGCTGCCGCAACTCGGCGAACGAAACGCTCAAATAGGCGCCGTGATATTTAAATTTTAACGCCGGTCGCTTGGGGAATTTTGCGGCGGTTTCGTTAAACTTCTGGGGGATAGTCTGCATACCCGGTAGTGAAACTTCGATTGTATTTATTAAAGAAACGAGATTTAAATAAGGCGTAAAATTTTTCCGAAAATAAAGTGAAATATCCAATCAGCCGGCGTAAAACTTATCGAAGTTCTACTACCGGGATACGTATTATACATAGTATAGCATTAGTATTGGCTCTGGGCGAGAGCCGTGTTTAATTTTAAATTTTGAATTTAGATTCAATTTTGAATGTTCTAATTTTGAAACATTGAAAATTAATACATTTATATATTGCTTTAAAATTCAAAATTTGAAATTGACATTAATATTAAAAGAATCCGCTCTCCTGCCCTACCCACCGTCCGGAGGCGGCAGGCAAGGCGGGTGAGCGGATACAGTAACGTACTATTCACCTTACGGCGGTGTGCTCCATCGGTCAAGAGGACAAGCCGAGGATAAGCTGTTTACAAACTGCGAATTTATCATTATAATAGACTCTGCTTAGCCTAGCAGTCCCCAATCGCCTCACCTTATAATACGGAGCCTTAGTGCGGGGCAAGTGTCACAAGGGACTTGTACCCCCCACCATGCCCTTAGGCCCCCATAGTTTCCGCCTCATGCCAAAGGCAGATGAGCCTCTGGCTCAAGAGGCGGACCCGCCTATGGCGGGCAAGAATACCCGCTCGACACGCCTGACGCCCTCGTAGTTCAACGGATAGAACAAGGGACTCCTAAGCCTTAGATGTAGGTTCAATTCCTACCGAGGGCACTAGACGCGTCAGGCGGGCGGAGAACAAGGGACTGCTAAGCCTTGGATTGACAATTAACCACCACTAACAAACAATTAACAGTTGACGGCTTAGCTAAAAAGTTAATGGCTAAAGGCTAAGTTACTGGTTAACTTGGGCCCGTAGTAAAGTGGTATTACGCAGCATTCGCATTGCTGAGGCGGGAGTTCGATTCTCCCCGGGTCCACCAAATTAGTTTATGGTTGCGAGTTTATAGTTTTTAGATTATTAATTCTAGGCACTAAAAAAACTAACAACTAATAACCAACAACTACATGGCAGATGCAAAAGTTTTTCTAGTGCACGGCTGGGACGGCTCCCCTGCCAACAACTGGTTTCCCTGGCTCAAGCGGGAGCTTGAGCAGCGCGGTTTTCTAGTCAGCGCGCCGGCAATGCCTCACCCTCGAATGCCAACCATTGAGGACTGGGTGAGCCATCTGTCCGCGACAGTCGGCAAACCCGACGAAGACACCTACCTCATCGGCCACAGCATGGGTTGCCAGGCCATCGCCCGCTACCTTGAGCGGCTGCCGGCCCGCGCTACGGTCGGCGGCGCGGTGTTCGTCGCCGGTTTTCTTAAACGGCTCACCAACATCGGAGACAGCCCCGAAGAAAAAGCCGTTGAACGCGAGTGGCTCCAGACGCCGCTCGATTTAAAAAAGGTAAAAAATCACCTCTCACAGAGCGTCGCGATTTTTTCCGACGACGACCCGTGGGTGCCGCTCGATAACCAAAATGATTTTAAAGACGAGCTGGGTTCGAGCATAATCATCGAGCACGCCAAGCGGCACTTCAGCAACGAGGCCGGTATCAAAGAATTGCCCGCCGCGCTCGACGCGGTGCTTACCATGACCCGCGATCGATCGCAGGATTAGCGAAGAAAAACGTCCATACCTTTGGCCAGGCGGGACGTCTTTTTTTTAACCTCAAAATCTCACCACTGGGTTTGACAGTGCGGTCCGCCGGGGGTATAACGAGGATAGCTGTACTCTACAAGAAAAGAGGTGATCAACGATGGTAACAAAGGAAAGTATCAGGGCTGAACAGCGCCTTGTCGCCCTTCTCGCGGGACTTGTCGCCGCCGTGACCCTCTCAGCCGCCACGAACGGCCTGCTGCTGACCCGACTGCTCTGCGGCGCCTGGCCCCACGGCGCGCCAATCCCGATCTCGTTCGACCTCACGCTGACGCTTCCGGCACTCTTGACCAGCCGCTGGTGGGACGTCTCACTAGCGCCGCTGCTCGCGATCTACCTGGTGTGGATCACCTCTTGGATGATGCGCGCCAGCCACCAATTTCCGGTCGTCGGCTTCATCAGCTTGGGCCTGCCGCTGATCGGATGCCTCGCGGCGGTGGTCGTCAACGAGCAGTGCTCCCTGCTTAAGGTAACCCTCTGCCTCGTGCCGCTCACTTTTCTCATCGGCGCTGGCGCCGGTGGCGAACACGGTAGCGGCTGTCTGCATGACGCGTTCGTCGCGCTCCTGGTCAGCGGCGTACCGGCCAGCTGCCTGCCGGGCGCCGTGTCGTTCGGCCTGTTGCCCGGACTCCTCGTCGCCGTCCCGCTCTTCCTGACGTTCTTCGTCAGCCTCACCGTCGGCGTCTACGTCGGCGCGACACTTACCGCGCCCTTTCGTTCCTTGCATCACTGGCTCCACCCCGCTGCCCACTAGTCTCGAAAAGATTCAGCGGGCTTTTTTTAATAAAAATCAAAAATCAAATTTTTGGTATCTCGCTAATGCGGGATTTTTAAATTAACGGTCCCCACCTTTCCGCTCTTTTTAGCAAAACAGAAAAGTGGGGACACCTAAATTTTGCATTTTGATTTTTAATTTTTGATTTTATTTTGATTGAATAGAAAAAAGGCCGTCCGACAAAACGTCATCGAACGGCTTATTGGTCATAAAGGAACAAATCAGCTCTGGCGGCACCAGTCAAAGGCGTTCTGGAAGAGCCTGAGCCACGGTGAAGCGCCCAAGCCTCTCCAAGCCGACGGCCAGTACGGCCACTGCCAGGGTAGCGCCAGTCGCTCCGGGTGCGGCATCATCGCCAAACAGCGGCCATCCGGCGAAGTGAGTCCGGCGATACCCAGCAGCGAACCGTTGGGGTTGAAGGGGTAGGTCATCGTCGGATTACCCACGTCATCAACGTAACGGATCGGCGCCAGGTTGTCGGCAATGGTGGCCGTTTCTACCGCCGGTGACGGAAAATGCAGCCGCCCCTCGCCATGAGCCACCCATATTCCCAACCGCGAACCGGCCATGCCACGCAGGAATATCGAGTTACTCGGCTGGATCTCGACGGTCGGAAAGCGGGACTCAAAGCGCTCCGAAGTGTTGCGGATGAAACGCGGCTGCTCGATGGTCGTTATCCCCCGCCACGGCACGATACCCAGCAACAGCATCAGCTGACAACCATTGCAGGGACCGAACACGAACGTGTTGGAGCGAGCCAGGAATGTCTGGAGCTGGTCACTCAGCCGAGCATTAAACCGGAACGCTCCAGCCCAGCCTTTACCGGCATCGAGCGCGTCGGCGTAAGAAAAACCGCCGGGCAACGCGAGGCCATGAAACTGATCCAAGCCGATCTGGCCGCTCATTAAGTCGGCCATCTGCACGTCCCAAGCCTCGAAGCCGACCAGGGCAAAGGCGGCAGCGAGCTCCCGGTTGCCATTAGTGCCCTGTTCGCAGAGGACCGCTACTTTTGGTTTGTCCACCGCGCCAAGGACGGCCGGCGGAGTCGGGGCCGGAGCAAACGAAAGAGAATACGGCAACGGCTGTCGGCTTCGGATGACGGTTCGCTCCTGTTCAACCGTAATCGGGTTAGACTGGAGCTCATCGAGCTGAAACGACGTTTCTTGCCAGACCGTGCGCAGCTGCGACACCGAACCGCAGAACACCGGCTCGCGCCTGCCGCTGTGAATCACTACCTCGTCGCCGCTCACCAGCTCACCGACGCGGCGGCAGCCGTGTAATTGAGACCGCTTAAGGACGCTCCGAATGGCGCCTTCCGCTTCTGGCCGGTACGCCACTACCCAGCCGAGCTCTTCGTTAAACAGAGACTCAAGCACGCTGGCGGCCGGGCGGCGATAGTTGACCGTAAGACCACAGTTACTGGCAAAAGCAATCTCCAGTAAGCAGCTGATCAACCCGCCGTCCGAACGATCGTGCAACCCGACGATGAGATCCCGTAGAACCAGCTCCTGGACCGCTCCGAAGCCGCGCTGGAGCTGTGAGAGATCATTAACATCCGGAGTACGGTCGCCGAGCTGGCCGAACACCAGCGCCAAGGCCGATCCGCCGAGCCGGTATGGCTCCAAACCGCTGCCGGAAATCAGCAGCAGCCGGACGTCTGCCGGGTCGGCAACATGCGGCGTGACGGTTTTGGTGATATCGCGGCACGGCGCGGTCGCGATCATCTGGACCGTGCCGGGCGCGCGAATCAGGTGGGACTGACCGTCTTTTTGGGTTCGGGCGGTCATCGAGATTGAGTCTTTGCCAACCGGAATCCGGATGCCGAGCTTTTGGCACAGCGCTTGGGCCGCGGCGACAGATTCAAACAGCCGGGCGTCTTCTCCGCTCTGGCGGCAGGGCCACTGCCAGGTGGCCGAAAGGTTTACTGACTCGATGCCTTCGACCACCGCCCCGGCCAGATTGGTCAGCGCTTCGCCGATGCTCATCCGAGTACCAGCCTGGTGGCTTACAAGCCCCTTAATCGGTTGCTCGCCGATGCTCTTGGCGATGCCGTGAGCATCGAAGAACCCGCTGGCCAGCACCGCGCAGTCAGCCAACGGTAACTGCAGCGGCCCGACCGTCTGTTGCTGGGCAATGAGACCGGTGACCGAACGGTCGGCTTTGTCGGTGAGAAATTTCCGGCAGCAGACCCGCGAGTGACGCAAGACGCGGTCAAGCGCTTCGGCCACCGTCAGCCGTGGCGGCAGGTTAAGTGGCGGCAGGCGCCGCGGTTCAGTTCGGCATTCGACGCGAGTCTTGGGCAGGTCGGCAAGTAAAAACGACATCTCGACGTCAATCGGCGTTCGCTCGGCGCGTGGCGCGTCAGCTGGCGCCTCACGGTCGGTGAGGATGAGTTTGCCGTCACCGGTCACGGTACCAAGGACGGCGACCGGACAATCAAACCGCTGAGCGATTGTCTTAAACAGCTCAAGATCATCGGG
>MHIL01000012.1:0-2946 GCA_001817495.1 Candidatus Buchananbacteria bacterium RIFCSPHIGHO2_02_FULL_56_16 | reverse complement strand
AGGACTGACATACTCGGATCGCCGCAGGGAATCTGGCGCCGCTCGATCGCTGCGCCGGCGGGGTGCACCAGCTCGATCGGACCGACATCGAGGCCACCGGCACCTAAGTCGTTGGTGGTACGTATCGGGTTGCGGTCGCCGAGCTCGGAGCACGCGCGATACACGTTGAGGTTCTTGTGCTCCATCGCCGCGTTTGCCCGCTGGACTGAATCGAAGTCAAGATTAGCCGACTGGGCGCCGGCTTCCTGGCTCGAACCTGACGCGCCGCCTAAACCGATCCGGTAAGCCGGCCCGCCGGTCTGGACTAAGAGCATTCCAGCCGCCGGTGGCACTTTAACGATGTGCCGCCAGTCAACGTAGCCAACGCTCTCGGCGACGAAAACCGGTTTGATGTAGCCGTAGTGTTTGCCATCAACCAGCTGCTCGAACGAGGTGAAACAGCCAGCCACCACCGGGTTGCCGAAGCAGTTCGCATTGTCCGACGCGCCGTTTGACGCTTCGATGATGATTTGAAGCGGCGTCTCGAGCTGTGGCGGAGGCACGGCGTAGTGCTGCTCCCAGGGCAGCGGGTAGCCAGGGATGCAGAGGTTGCCGACGTAGTAGCCCGCGGCGTGAGCTACGGGCACCGCGCCTCGTCCGGTACCGAGCGTATCGCGGCGGCCAGCCATTCCGGTGGCCGCGCCGGGGTAGGCGCAGACGCCGGTAGGATGGTTATGAGTTTCAACCTTCCAGACAATACCGAACCACGCCGGCCGCGCGCCATACGGCGAGGGGCCGGCGGGGTTAAGAGACTGAAATGCATTGACCAGCTGCGGGGTTACTACCGCCGCGTTGTCGGTAAACGCCACCGCAACATTACCGCGATTAACCTCAACCGTTGACCGGATCATGTCGAGTAAACTGGAGGGTTGGGTGACCCCATCAATGACAAACGTGGCATTGAAGTAGTGGTGACGGCAGTGCTCCGAGTTGAGCTGACCGAAGCAGAAGATTTCGACGTCGGTGGGATTCCGCCGCAGCCGATGGACAAAGTAGTCCATGAGGTAGTCCATCATCACCGGTGACAGCGCCAGACCCCACTGCCGGGCAAATGCCTCGAGCGCCGGAATGCCCTGTTCCAACAGCGGCACCTCGGTAACGGGCGGCGGCTTGGCCGCCGAAGCAAAGGTGGTCAGCGCTTTGGGGTAAACGGCTTCGGTCATTCGATCGTGCAGCAGCGCGACCATTTGATCAAGCTGCGGCCCCGACAAGGTGTGGCCGGCTTCGAGTGAAAAACCGTACCGCCACGTCCGTTCAATCCGGCCGACTGATGTCAAGCCGACGGCCTGGCAGATCGCCTCGACGTTACTCGACCACGGCGTTACCGTTCCCGGCCGCGGACCGATTTCAATGACGATGCCGGTTGAGCCGAGAAACGAATCTGCGCCAAGGTCGCCTGGACCAAACGTCTCGGCCAAGAGCCACTGCAGCTGATTGCGCTGCTCGCCGTCCAGCGAACCGATCAGCTCGACGTAGAACCGCCACTCGGTTTGAAGCGTTGCGATTGGCGCGATGCCATTAATCACCTGATGCAACGACTGCGTACGGCGCTCGGTCAGCGCCCCGTTCCGGAAGAAACTTACCAAACTCATCAACGTGTCCTCGCTTTCTATCTAGATATTGACGCTTAATTTTCAAGGTTCTGACAGAAAAGCCGCCCTCCTCAAGCAGCTCTTCGTGCCCCCAGTGTAGCCCAATGACCGAGAAAGGTCAATTAACCCCGCACCCAACACTAACCCCGCACCTTTTGGAAAAAGGTGCGGGGTAAAAAAAGCGACACGGATTTTCCGCATCGCTGGGATACTTTTTGATCGTAAGGAACAGACTCACGAGCTAAGGGCAAGCTCGCTGTCGCGCAATTCAGCCGGACAGTACGGCTGCTGCGCGTACCAGTCAGGTACGACCACCGAGCCGCTGCCGTCCCAGCTAATCTCACCGTGGACGACCAGGTTGGTCACCCAGCTCTGCCAGCCGTGCTCGTATTCATTGACGCGAGCCGCCAGCGTCTCGTCGGTGTCGTCAGCCGTAATGGCGACCGGGTACTCAAAAAATTTCAGGCCGCGATCGTACTCGTCGGCGCCACCCTGGGTGACGAAGTGCATCGTTACCGCCGAATGAGTTACCTCGTCGCGACGGTAGGCGGCAATCACCGCTTCGTGAACGTGGTGGCCGAACATCCCCTGTCCGCCAAACCTTGGCAGCGGTCCCGGGTGGATATTGAAAGTAAATATCGGATTCAAGCCGCTGATCGGCTTGAGCCAGCCAGAGAGCGCCACCCACTCGGCACCGAGCGCTATAACCTGGTGACGGTACGCCATTGCCACGTCACCATAAGGTGGCCAGCTGAAATAGCTGAAGGGTACGCGGTGGCGTTCGGCAGTCCGCTTGACGCCGCCCCGGGCCTGGTTGCTGACGACACCGACAATCTTCGCGTCCAACAGGCCGGTTTGGGTATTGAGCACGAGCTGCTCGAAGCCGGACCCGCCTCCGTCTTTCGTGCCGGAAGCAAACACGACCAACTTTGGTTTACTCATGGTTTTCCCTCCTTCAGGATGATGATACGCCATCGGTCGCCACCGCAACCTCGACCAGACTGGCTGGCACGTTACGGCCAATGTCGTCGCGGAACAGCGGACCGTTGCGTTCGCTGTCAAGCCAGCTGATACAGGGTGTAAGAAATCTACAACCAGCAGCCGCAGCTTCAACCCCTTGATCCGCATAGCAGGTAATACTAAGTACCCGGCCGCCGGCAGTCAACAGCTGACCGTCCGACCCTGGCTTGGTTCCGGCCTGAAACACCTTGGCGTCCGGAACATGAGATACGAAGTCGAGACCGGTAATTACCGCGCCCTGCTTGATCTGGCTCGAATCGGGGTAACCGTGACTGGCCATCACCACACAGACCGC
>MHIL01000011.1:445-13896 GCA_001817495.1 Candidatus Buchananbacteria bacterium RIFCSPHIGHO2_02_FULL_56_16 | reverse complement strand
GGTTGAGATCGTCTCGGGGCTGATGGGAAACCCGACCAGGTTGATGTAGGGCACGTTCTGTTGCGCCGCGGCGGCGACCGCCTCGCGCTCTTTCTCCTTGAGACCGATCTCGTGCATCTTATTCGAAAATTTTTCAGCGACTTCTTCGCTGACAATCTGCGGCCGGTCCGGGCGCGGGAGCGCCGGAAAGCCGCGGCTGGTTGTCGGGTCGGGCTGGGGCATAGGATAGGAAAGCTGATATTATTATAGCGCAGTTAAGGAAAAATCAAAAATCAAAATGCAAAATTGTGGTATCCCCGCCTTTCGGCGTTTCTTAGGCAGTGCCGAAAAGCGGGGATTTATTTTTTAAAAATGTTCCGCCGTCGGCGGAACTCCATAATTTTGATTTTTGCATTTTGATTTTTGATTTCTTTCTTTATCTCCCCGCCATCTTCTCGAACCAGCCAGCCAGCCGACTCACCAGGAGCTCCTTCTTGCTGGTGAGTACCTCGAACACCAGCACCCAGGCGGCCCAGTGAAAGACGGCCAACAGGAGCTGGCTGACCGTGGTGATGATGAGGATGACGATAAACGCCACCAGGGCGATGCTGGCCTGCGGCCCGAACACCCGCAGCGTGCTCAAGAAGAACGAGACGAGCAGGTTCACCAGCAGGATGGTAACCAGCCAGTAGACGGCAAACAGGACCGTCGCCACCTCGAGGCTCAAGAGCCAGTGGCGCCGGAACAAAGCAACGGCGGCGCCAATCGCCGCCCGGACCGGCTGGCCGCGCAGCACCACGGCGCAGATCGCGTACTTGGTAATGAACGCCGCGACGACTATGGCGGCCACCAGCACGATGAACGTTACCAGGAAGAGTAAGGTTCCACCGGAGAATTGCCAAAAGGCGAGCGAGCTCAACAGGAGAAAGATGGTGAAAAAGAACGCCCGAGCCAGCACGTTCAAGGCCAGCACCGGCCAGAAGGTCTGCAAACCGGCCTCGAAGTGCTTCGCCCAGCTCTCGCGCTTACCCTTAACCGCGGTTACCACGCCGCGGATTACCGCGCCCTGGCTGATGACCACCAGCCAGACGACGATCGCGGTCAGCAGCAGAATCGTCACCAGCCACAGCAGCAGCGAGAGAAAGGAAAACGGCCGCTGGACCAGGGCCTGCGCCATGCCGAGCAGGCCGTTCCAACTAAAAAGCCCCCCCTCGACAAAGCCCCGCAGCAAAGACGGGATGAGCGCCTGGCGGTCGCCGAGGCTGATGCTGCCCAGCAAGATTTCGATTTCACCGCCGACGCCCAAGAACGCCAGGAAAAACCCAAAAAACCAGAGGGCCGGGTGCTGCCAGGTGATCTGCCAGGCCTTGTGCAGAATTTGACGGTAGGTGAACATGATAAAAAAATTAAAAAGCAAAAATCAAAATGCAAGATAAGATAAGTGAGCAAGCGAGACAAGTTGGCAAGTAAGCTTGCTAGCTTGTTGCTACTATTTTTAGATTTACCCTAGGCTGCCGCCTTGGCTGGTGCCGGCGTAAACAGCGCCTCGAACTCGTCGCGCTCGATGGTCTCTTTCTCGAGGAGGATCGCCGCCACCTGGTCGAGCTTGTCGCGCCGCTTGGTGATAATCTCCCGGGCGGTCTTGATCGCTCCCTCAATAAACTTGCTGATTTCTTTATCAATCAGCTCGGCGACCTTCTCGCTGTAGTCGCGCTGCTCGTGAATCTCCCGGCCCAGGAAAATCAGCTCCTCGCGCTCGCCGAACGTCCGGGCGCCGAGGGTATCAGACATTCCGTACTGCATAATCAGCCGCCGGGCCAGACGCGTCGCCTCTTTGAGGTCGTTCGACGCACCGGTCGAGAGATCGCCGAAAATTTCCCGCTCGGTGGTGTGGCCGGCCAGGAGCACGGCCAGTTCATCAATAAATTCGGCCCGGGTGTGCATTGACTTGTCCTCGATCGGCATCTTCAGAGTGTAGCCGGCGGCCGAGCCCCGCGAAACAATGGAAACCTTGTGGACCGGATCGGTGTTTGGTAGCGATCGGGCGACCAGCGCGTGGCCGGCCTCGTGGTAAGCGGTCACCTTCTTCTCTTTGTCCGAGAGGATGTGGCTCTTGCGTTCAGGCCCGAGGATAACTTTCTCGATGCTGTTCAGAATATGGGTCATCTCAACCTTGGTCTTGTTCTGCCGGGCGGCCAGGATCGCCGCTTCGTTCAGCAGGTTGTTCAGGTCCGCGCCGGTAAATCCGGGCGTGCGCTCGGCAACGCGGCGGAGGTTCACGTCAGCCGCCAGCGGCTTATGGCGGGCGTGAACCTGCAGGATCGCTTCGCGGTCGTTGATGTCGGGCGCGTCAAGCACCACCCGCCGGTCGAACCGCCCGGGCCGCAACAGCGCTCGGTCGAGAATGTCGGGCCGGTTGGTCGCGGCCATGACGATAATGTTAGTGCTGACGTCGAAGCCGTCCATCTCCACGAGAATCTGGTTTAAGGTCTGCTCCCGTTCGTCGTTCGAGCCGCCCAGGCCGGCGCCGCGCTGGCGGCCGACCGCGTCGAGCTCGTCCATGAAAACGATGCAGGGCGAGTTGCGCTTGGCTTTCCGGAACAAATCGCGCACCCGCGACGCGCCGACGCCGACGAACATCTCGACGAACTCCGAGCCTGAAATGCTAAAAAACGGTACGTTCGCCTCGCCAGCCACGGCCCGCGCCAGCAATGTCTTACCGGTACCCGGAGCGCCAACCAGGAGCACGCCCTTGGGGATCCGCGCGCCCAGCGACAAAAACTTCTTCGGACTCTTGAGGAACTCGATAATCTCTTCCAGCTCTTCCTTGGCTTCCTTGGCGCCGGCGACATCCTTGAAGGTGATGCGGTTACGCTGATCCTGGGGCGTAACTTCGCGCGCCTTGCTCTGGCCGAACATCAGGGCCCGGCTGTTGGCGCCCTGGACCTGGCGCATCATGAAGTAGATGAACACCGCCACGATCAAAAATGGAATCAGGAACGGCAGCAGCGTCAGCACCCAAAACCGCAGGCTGGTATCCTGCTCGACCGTCACCTTGAGCGCCTTGAGCTTTTCGGGATCAACGTTGTAGTTCTTGAGCAGCGTGCCCAGCGACTCGTTGGTTTCCTTGGTCGCTTCCAGCGTCGAGCCATCCTTAAGCACAACCACCAGCCGGTTGTCGATGATGGTAATTGACGTCACCTCGGCCTGGTTAATCTTGTCCACCAGCGACAGGATGTCAATCGTACCCGGTTGCTGGCTGGAGGAGAGCGTAAGGCTAAACAAGCTGACCAGCATCAGGAAAATAATCAGCGTCACCAGGAGCCGTTTTGGTAGTTCTTTCATACCCGGTAGTAGTCCCTCACCTTTCTAGTTTAAAAAAGAAAGGTAGAGAAAATTTAATAGTTTATTAGTAAAGAGTCTGCCAAGTAGTAATTCTTTCTAAACTGCGCCTATAGGGTGAGGGATCACTACCGGGCATAGTCTGTGCTTAATAGGATAAAGAAGAAAAGATAGGTTAAGTATAACGTATGTCAGTGCCCCAGACAAGGCAGCTGAACGAGCCCGTTGCGGCCGGTACTAAACGCGAGCCGCCTCGTTTAGTTTGGTTGGGGCGGCTCGCAAGAGTCCTTACTCAGCCGGGGTTTCGGTGGCGGGTGCCGGGGCGGGCAGGGGGGCTTTCGGTGCCGCCGGGGCGGCTGCCGCCGGCTTCTGCAGCGCCTTACGGCTCAACCCCAGGCGATGATTGTGGGGCTCGATTGAGAGAATTTTGAACTCCATAACCTCGCCGGGCTTGGCAATCTCGCGCGGGTCTTCGACCGGACGGTCAACGAGCTCGGAGATGTGGGCCAGACCGTGGATGTCGGCGTCGAGCTCGACGAACAGGCCGAACGGGTTGACCTTGAGTACTTTGCCCTTGACCACGTCACCGATCTTGTAGCGCTGCTCAACGTCGCGCCAGGGGTCTTCTTTGAGCCGCTTCATCGAGAGAAAAATCTTTGAACCTTCAATGTTGATGATCTGGGCCTTCACCTTGTCGCCGACCTTAATCAAATCGGCCGGGTCGTCAATTCGTTGCCAGGCCAGCTCCGAGATGTGAATCAACCCTTCGAGGTTCTCGCCGAACTCAATGAAGATGCCGAAGTCCGTAACGGCCGTGACGGTACCCAGAACGACCTGGCCGATCTTGTAGCTCGAGATGACGGTGCGCTGCTTATCTTCCCAGGCGGCTTTCTCCGAAACGATGAGTTTGTCTTCGTTCTCGTTGAGGTCGATGACCTTGACCGAGAACGTCGCGCCGACGTAGCTCTTGAGCCGCTCGAAGATTTTCTGCTTGTCGCCGCCGGGTACCCGCGGATAGTGCTCGGGCATCAGCTGCGACACCGGCAGGAAGCCGGAGACCTTGCCGAGCGAAACGATCAGCCCGCCCTTGTTGGCGTCGGTAATCGCCACCTCGCTAATTTCGCCCGACGTCTGGAGCTCGGCCAGCCGGGACCAGGCCCGCTGGTGGCCGGCGAATCGGAACGACAGCTCCATCTCGCCGTTCTCGTTTTCCAGATCGAGGACCGTGGCTTCCACCTCGTCGCCGACCTTCAGGTCCGAGTGCTCGTTGGACTCATCATAGAACTCCCGGCCGCGCACCACGCCGGTTGTCAGGCCGTCAATGTCAATGCGCACTTCCGACTTACCGATGTCAATGACCTTACCGACGACGATGTCGCCGACTTTCGGGATCTTAATAAAATCGCCCTCAGCTAACATTTTCTTAAGCTGGGGGGCTTTTGATTTAACTTCTTCCTTAACTGCTGGATTTTTTTCCATACATTTTCGCTTAACCTGCCAATTATTTGGCAAGCTCCCGATTGATTAATAATAGACGTTGAATCGGGATCATTGTTTAGTGGTATACCCTATGCTACTACATTTATAAAACTTTGGCAAGACCGACGGAAAATATGGTAAAATGAAGGCAGAAAGAGAGTAAGGCGCAGAGCGAAGTCAATTTTCAATTTTAAACTTTGAATAAATTTCTAATGACCGAATGCTTAAAACATTCAAAATTAAGACATTTAAAATTGATTTAAAAATTTAAAATTGTTTTCTGCTGTTGGCTTTCTATGTCCACCCTCACTGGTAAAAACTTTAAACAGCTGCTCTCGGCTAAGAGAAGCTACCTGCCCAAGGCAGTCAGCAAAGAGCTGAAAGCCGCCGGCATGGGTAAGCTGCTGTCAACCACGCGCATCAACCAGGCCCAAGCAATCAAGACCCTGCGCCACCTCCAGGCAAAGAAAATGCAGCCGGCTACGAAGCGGCCGCAGCAGCTCTACACCGCCGCGATCAAAAAGCAGCAAACCCAGACGGAACTGGTGGAGAGCGAGAAGCGCGGCCGGCACGTCAGAGCCCAGATCGGGCTCGATATCTTTGAGGAAATAGGGCAACTAGAGCGCGGGATTGATCCGTTCTCCAAGCGTTACCACCCGGGCAGCGTCCTGGGTAAACGCGTCATTGACGAGATTGAAGCGGAGCGCCGGAAACAACAATCAAAGGCCCAGCCTGATGCTGCCGGCTCTAAAAAGTCGCCGCAAAAACGGCCGACCCCGCTCGATCTCCCGCCGGCGATTGATATTGGGTAGTATAGAGAGTCAAGATAGAGTGAGCCCGCTTCGCTCGCCACGCTGCGCGGGCGTAGCGGGCCACCGAAGCGTGGCGAGTAAGTCCAGATAAGTCGAGATAAGTGAATAAGCGAGTGAGTGGAGGGCATAGCTTTGTCTGCGACCGAGCCAACAAAAATAGCTAAAATTACGTTTAAAAAAGCCTATATTTTTCTTGCCAAATCAATCAAAACCTGCTAAAATAGTAAGTGGCAAAAACGTCGCTTTTTTAGTTTCTTTCTCACTATAGAACCAACGCATGGTTTCACGAAAAATCATGAATGTAGATCAAATAAAATTATTCCGGTCCTGCGGAGTGGGACACCAAAATTTTAATTTTTGCATTTTTATTTTTGATTTTTCTATATGATTATTACCTGGTTTGGCCAATCGTGCTTCCGGCTCCAGGGCGATTCGAGCACCCTGGTAACCGACCCCTATGATCAGTCGCTGGGGTTGCGGCTGCCGCGCCTGACCGCCGACATCGTCACCGTCAGCCATGACCACCACGACCATAACAACGTCGCGGCGGTTAAGGGCGTGGACGGCTCGCCTCGCTCCGCGGGCGAAGCGGGCAATGCCCCTTTTACCATTACGATGCCCGGCGAGTACGAGGTCAAAGGCACGTTCGTCTACGGCATCCCCGCTTTCCACGACAACAAGCAGGGTGCCGAGCGCGGCCCGAACATCATCTACCGAATCGAGATGGATGGCATCACCCTGGCTCACCTCGGAGACCTGGGCCACCCGCTCACCAACGGCGAGATTGAGAAGCTTGAGGGCGTTGATATTTTAATGATACCGGTCGGCGGCTTCTACACCATTGACGCTAAGCAGGCGACTGAAATTATCAGCCAGCTCGAGCCGCGCCTGATCATCCCCATGCACTACCAGCTGCCCGGGCTTACAACCAGTAAGCTCGCCGACGTTAGAGCGTTTTGCAAAGAGATGGGCGTTACCCCGAATGGCGCCGAGCCGAAGCTCAAGGTCACCAAGCGCGACCTGCCCCAGGAAGACATGAAGGTGGTTATTCTCACCCCTTGAGCGAACCAAATCCGGGCGAAATGACCAATGACCAAGCACCAATGTCCAGGCAATCACCAATGACCAAATTACAAGGACCAATAGCGGCTGTGCCTTTGGTTATTGAACATTGGAAATTGGTACTTGTTTGGTGATTAGGATTTGGTGATTGATCATTGCTTGGATCGAGCTTATGCCCAACGGTATGCCTAATCGGTCGCTCCTTGAGACGCTGCCGGTCGCACAGCGAAAAAAAATTTTTCGGGCGCTGCTGGTGCTGCTGACCATCGTCATCATCGCGTTCTGGCTGATGCTGCTGCGGGTTATCATCAGTCCGGGCGGGGATAGCCGTGAGGACTCAACGAAGATCGAAGAAATCCAGCAAAACCTCTTCACCATGCTCAACCGCAGCAAAGAGGCCTTAAACCAAGCCAAGGAGCAGCTCGACGCCCTGCGGGCGGCGGCTGATGACACGCCCGACGCTGCTTTGAGCCCGGAAGTAATCGCCGCGCTCAAGGAGAAACTCGAGTCGCCGACGAGTGAGTGGCTGACCTACGAGAACCCCCGTTACGGTGTCGCGTTCCGCTATCCAGATGATTGGCAGCTCGCGACGACCACCGGCTCGACCAGCTCGCCTCGCTTCGGAGTCGAAGCGGGCGACGGTGACCTCATCGTGAGTGTTCGGCCGGCCGAACCAGCACTCACCGGCATCCGCCTCGAGCTCTACGGCTCGAGCGACGCCGCCGGCCAGACAAACTGTACCGAGACGTTTCAAAATTTACCGGCCTGCCGGACGTCTGCCGACGACGGTACACTCACCACGACCCAGCTCGACGTTTTCAATCAAACGAAAAAAATTACCATTCAAACCACCTTTCAATCACCAAACCGCGATCTGTTCGAACAGGTTTTTGAGACGCTCCTCTCCACCTTCACCTTTCAGAAACCAGACCCAAGACTCTAAACCTTCCTATGCCTAAAAAAAATCCCCCTAAGCCAGCGAGCCGAAAGCCGAAAGCCCAACGGACGCCGGCCGACCAGCCCGCGGTGGCCGACAACGAATTGACCGAGGCTCAAGTCAGAGGCGGCGTCGGCAAGCTTGCCGCCCGGCCGATCGTCGAGGAGATGCAGGAATCGTACCTCGACTACGCCATGTCGGTCATTATCAGCCGGGCCCTGCCCGACGTTCGCGACGGACTCAAACCGGTCCACCGGCGGATTCTCTACGCCATGTGGACCGTCGGGCTGAAGTCCGGCGGCAAGTTCCGCAAGTCCGCCACCGTCGTCGGCGAAGTCTTGGGCAAGTACCACCCGCACGGCGACGCGGCCGTCTACGACTCGCTGGTCCGGATGGCCCAGGACTTCTCGATGCGCTACCCGCTGATCAACGGCCAGGGAAACTTCGGCTCGATGGACGGCGACAGCGCGGCGGCGATGCGCTACACCGAAACCAAGCTCCAGCCGATCGCCGAGGAGCTGCTCCACGACATTGATAAAGAGACGGTCCGCTTCGTCGCCAACTACGACGGCGCCCACCAGGAGCCGACCGTGCTGCCGGCCAAGCTGCCCAACCTATTGCTCAACGGCACCGTCGGTATCGCCGTGGGCATGGCGACCAACATCCCGCCCCACAACCTCTCGGAAATTATTGACGGCACCGTCCACCTGATTGATCACCCCGACGCCACGGTCGACGACCTGTTCGCGCTGGTCAAGGGCCCCGATTTCCCGACCGGCGGCATCATCTTTGACTCGAGCGAAATCAAGCAGGCCTACGCCACCGGCAAGGGCGGCATCGTCATGCGGGCCAAGACCGAGATTGTCGAGACCAAGGGCGGGGGATTTAGCATCATCATTTCGGAGATGCCCTACCAGCTCAACAAGGCGGCGGTCATTGAAAAAATTGCCGACCTGGTCCGGGAAAAACGAATTGAGGGCATCAAAGACCTGCGCGACGAATCGTCGAGCAAGGGAGTTCGGGTCGTCATTGAGCTGAAGAAAGACGCCTACCCCAAAAAAATCTTGAACAGCTTGTTCAAGCTCACCGAGCTGCAAACGACGTTCCACGTCAACATGCTGGCGCTGGTTGACGGCATCCAGCCGCGGGTGCTGACCTTAAAGATGGTGCTCGAAGAGTACCTGAAGCACCGCCAGACCGTCATCCGCCGGCGAACCGAGTACGACCTGACCCGGGCCCGTGAGCGCGCCCACATCCTTGAAGGGTTGAAGCTGGCGCTGGCGAAAATCGACCAGGTCATTGATACGATTAAGAAATCAAAGGACAAAGACGTCGCCCGGGTCAACCTGATGAAGCGGTTTCATCTGACCGAACGCCAGGCGATCGCCATCCTCGAGATGCGTCTCCAGCAGCTGGCCAGCCTCGAGCGGCTCAAGATCGAGCAGGAGCTTAAAGAAAAGCTCGCCCTGATTAAGGAGCTCGAGGGTATCTTGAAGTCGGACAAAAAAATCCGCGAGATCATCAAAGCCGAGCTGCTCGAGATCAAGCAGCGCTACGGCGACGAGCGCCGGACCGAGATCGTCGGCCACAGCGTCAAGAGCTTCACCACCGAAGACCTGATCCCGAACGAAGACACGATCGTGACGCTGACCCGCGACGGCTACATCAAGCGGCTGCCGCCCGAGGCGTTCCGGACCCAGAGCCGCGGCGGCAAGGGCGTGGCCGGGCTGACCACCAAAGAAGAAGACGTCGTCGAGCAATTCTTTGCCACCACCACCCACTCCGACATCCTGTTCTTCACCACCCAGGGCCGCGTCTTCCAGCTGAAGGCCTACGACCTGCCCAAAGGCTCCCGAACCGCCAAGGGCACGGCGATCGTCAACTTCTTGCAGCTCGCGCCCCATGAAAAAGTTTCCGCCGCCCTGCCGTTTACCGAGCTGGGCGAGTACCGCTACCTGATGATGGTCACCAGCAAGGGGGCGGTGAAAAAAGTTGACATCGAGAGCTTCCAGAACGTCCGGCGTTCGGGCCTGATCGCCATTCGGCTGCACAAAGACGACGAGCTCGAGTGGGTCAAACCGACCGGCGGCAAAGACGAGATTATCCTGGTCACCGCCAAGGGCCAGGCCATTCGCTTTAAAGAGTCGCAGGTCCGCGGCATGGGCCGGGGCGCGAGCGGCGTGCGGGGCGTGCGGCTGCACAGCGGCGACCGGGTGGTCGGCATGGATGTGGTCGGCAGCGAGCTGGCCAAAGTCGGGCAGCTCTTGATCGTCATGAGCAACGGCTTCGGCAAGCGCAGCAACCTGGCCGGCTACAAAGTCCAGGGCCGGGGCGGGTCGGGGATTAAGACCGCCAAGGTTACCAATAAAACCGGAGAAATCGTCACCGCGCTGGTGGTCAACGCCAAAGCCATCGAGGAAGACATGATTATTATTTCCGCCAAGGGCCAGGTCATCCGGCTGCCGCTGAAATCGGTCAGCCTCCTGGGCCGGGCCACCCAAGGCGTGCGGCTGATGCGGTTCAAGGCCGCCGGTGACCAGGTGGCGTCGGTGACGTTCGTCTAACCAAGCACGTTGCGATAAACTGATTTTTAGGCTAGAATAGAAACACCGTTCTAACCCGTCCCGGTGTAAACATACGTAAGGATAACAATACAACATGTTAAAATTAAAAAATCATCCCGCGGAGCCGGGATACCAAAATTTTGATTTTTGCATTTTGATTTTTGATTTAATATAAAGCTTTACTGCGAAATATGACCGTTCCAGGCAAACGAAGATCGCGCTCAGCCGGCCGACGCCGGCGCGCCAACCAGACGCTCGAAAAAATTAAGCTGCTCACGCGCGACGGCGGGTTGACCCGGCCGCACTACGTCTCGCCGGCCACCGGCACCTACCGCGGCCGCCAGGTGCTCAAGCTAAAGCCAAAAAAGAAAAAGAAAGAGCACCACCATAAATAAAATGTGCTAATCGCATATCGCAAATGGCAAATCGAGCTAATAAAGTGATACGTAATTCGTGAGCTGCGATTTGCGATACGCCATTTGCGATTTTGCGATCAATGAATTTACTCACGCTAATGCGCTATGTCCAACCGCCACCTCGCCCGTACCATCGCCCTGCAAACGCTCTACCAGTGGGATTTTAACGGCAAAAAAGAAACCGACTTGGGGTCGGTCGTTAAAAAAAATCTCCGGGAGTTCGCCCCGCAGTTCGACGACAAGGGTTTCATCCAGCGGCTGGTGGACGGCGTGCTGCGGCAGCGCCAGGAGATTGACGACCTAATCACCAAGTACGCGCCGGAGTGGCCGCTCGAGCAGATCACCATGGTTGACCGCAACGTCCTGCGCATCGGCATCTACGAGATGCGCTACGACGACGACATCCCCGAAAAGGTGGCGATTAACGAGGCGATCGAGCTGGCGAAAACCTTCGGCGGCGAGTCGTCGGGCAAGTTCGTCAACGGCGTGCTCGGCACCATCTACAAAGAAATGGGAGGACAACCGCAGAGCTCATCATTAACCTAGGCTGTTACGTTACAGGTTTGACCCAATCAAAGTTGTAACGTGCCAGTCGCACCTTTCATGAAAGATCTCTCACCGCTTGAAAAAAAACTCGGCGTGTCGTTTCGTCATACCGATGCCCTGAAACAGGCACTCGTTCACCGGTCGTACATCAACGAGAACCCGGGATTTCCCCTCGACCACAACGAGCGCCTCGAGTTCCTCGGCGACGCCGTCCTGGAATTGGTCGTCACCGAGTACCTCTACCAGCACTACCCGAACCCCGAAGGCGACCTGACCAACTGGCGGGCCAGCCTGGTCAACAGTAACATGCTCGCCAAGCTGGCCGAGCGGCTGGGGCTAGGCCCGTACCTCTACTTAAGTAAAGGCGAGGCGAAAGACACCAACGGCAAGGCCCGGCACTACATCCTCGCCAACGCGTTCGAAGCCGTGGTCGGCGCCCTCTACCTCGATCAGGGATTCGACGCCACTAAGACCTTTATCCTCGCGACCGTCATCCCGGAGCTGCCCGACATCCTCCAGAACCACCTCTACCTCGACCCCAAGAGCCGGTTCCAGGAGCTCGCCCAGGAAAAACTGAAAATCACCCCCACCTACAAGGTGCTCAAAGAGGCCGGCCCGGACCATAATAAAAAGTTTCAAATCGGCGTCTACCTCGATACCGAGTTGGTCGCGACCAGCCTGGGCTCGAGCAAGCAGGAAGGTCAGCTCAAGGCGGCGGCTCGGGCGCTCAAAAAGAAAGAATGGCAGTAGTACATAACCCGTGCAATCTGCATATCGCACGTCGCGAATGGCAAATCGAGCAAACAAAGTGATATGTAATTCACAAGTTACGATTTGCGATATGCCAGGTGCGATGAGCGAATAACTTAGAAACCGACATGACCCTCGACGAACTATTTTCAATCGCGGTTGAGCAGAAAGCCTCCGACCTCCATCTGATTGTCGGCATGGCGCCGGTCCTGCGCATCGACGGCGCGCTCCAGCCGATCAAGAACCAGCCCAAGCTCTCGAATAAGGCGACCGAAGCCCTGGTCTACCCGATCCTGACCGAGAAACAGAAAGAGATTTTTGACCTCCAGAAAGAGCTCGACCTCTCTCACGAGATTAAGTCGGGCCACCGGTTTCGGGTCAACCTTCACTGGGAAAAAAATAACATCGGGCTCGTCGCCCGCGTCATCTCCGACAATATCCCGACGATGGAAGACATCATGATGCCCCAGTCGATCTACCCGGTCCTCGACCGCCAGGGGCTCATCTTGATTACCGGCCCGACCGGCTGCGGCAAGTCAACCACCCTGGCGGCGGTCATCAACTACATCAACTCGACTCGCTCCGCCAACATCATTACCCTCGAGGATCCGATTGAGTTTCTCTTTAAACCCAACCAGAGCATCATCAAGCAGCGGCAGCTCCACACCGACATGATTTCGTTTCAGAGCGCGCTCATTCACCTTCTGCGCCAGGACCCGAACGTGATTATGGTCGGCGAGATGCGCGACCTTGAAACCATCGCCGCCACCATCACCCTGGCGGAAACCGGCCACCTCGTGCTGGCCACACTCCACACCCACAACTCGGCCCAGACCATCGACCGTATCATCGACATTTTCCCGCCCCACCAGCAGCAGCAGATCCGCCTCCAGGTTTCGATGACCCTGCTGGGTATCCTCTCGCAGCAGCTGATTCCAAAAGCGGGCGGCGGCCGCGTCGCGACCCGCGAGATCCTCTTTAATACGCCGGCGATCGCCAACCTCGTTCGGGAAAACAAGATCGCCCAGATTAAAACCGTGATTCAGACCAGCGCCGACGAGGGAATGATCACCATGGACCAGGACCTGATCAATCTCTACAACGAAAAGATGATTGATAAAGAAACCGCCCTGGCCCACATGACCCATCCGGAAATGCTTCAGTAATCACCGTTGACGAGTAACCATTGACCCCGCACCTTTTGAAGAAGGGTGCGGGGTTTTTTACAGGTATGGGGTTGTTTTTTGATCTCTTGTATGCTAGAATATTTCCGTTACGTAACCAAACATACCACGCACCCGTAGCTCAATGGATAGAGCACTTGGCTTCGGACCAAGGGGTTGTAGGTTCAAATCCTACCGGGTGCGCCATTAACTAACTTTGGTGAGGTTGCCTGCTTTGCACGGCGATTTTTTCATAATTTCTTGCCCTTGCCCCACCCTCCAAGTGCGGAAAAGTTTAAGGAACTCCCTAATTTCGTTTGACTAAATCGTAAAAATTTCATATACTAACTTGTTTTGACTAAATCGTAAAAATTTCATATACTAACTTGTAGATAGTTAAA
>MHIL01000011.1:0-412 GCA_001817495.1 Candidatus Buchananbacteria bacterium RIFCSPHIGHO2_02_FULL_56_16 | reverse complement strand
AAACTTTGTATGCTTACTAACTATCATAGTAAAACTATACGAATATGTCAAACGAAAAATCCACAATTGGGGACAACATAAAAAAAAATACCGAAACAAGCTCGGTATTTCTCAAGATGTCTTATCAAAAAAGGCAAACCTTGCTTTTCATACCATTGCCAAGATAGAAGCGGGAGCGACGCCCAATCCCACTATTGATACTGTCAAAAAAACTGCGGACGCTCTCGGTGTTTCACTTGATGTTTTAATGAAATAAAAACTATGGCACTATTCAAAATCAACGGCTCTGCCGTCAAAAAAATAATCGCAAAAGATTTGGATTTAGAAAAAAATCTGCAATCTTTATTTGAACTTGGCGTCAGCAATTTAACGCAACGGATATGAGTACAATATATCCGTATGCAACAATCAC
>MHIL01000010.1:61824-83694 GCA_001817495.1 Candidatus Buchananbacteria bacterium RIFCSPHIGHO2_02_FULL_56_16 | reverse complement strand
ATTGTTCCTTGGAAAATTAAACCAAGCTATGTTGCGCTTAAGCTCTCGCGGTCGCCACTGGTGATCGAGGGAGCTTTTTTATAGCCGATGCGAATAGATGCGAATTTACGAATAATATGAATACTTTTTAACCCCATCCTAACCCTCCTTTGAACGAGGAAGAGGATGGGAAAAAAGAGGGAAGGAGAAAATTAATGATGATGACCAGCGACAAATCAGAAACGTCTGAACAATTTCAAGTCGTAAGAAGTTCCAAATCCCTTGAAGTACGTGTTCAAGGGTGTTTTTTCTAGATCATCTACCGTCACTTCTTTATAATCTTTTGATTTTCGTAGATAAATTTCTACCGTCCTCATATAGAAATCATGCGAAACGAGCATAACCGCTTGGTTTTTGTTCCGATACATTTCTAAGCCTTTTAAGACACTGGTGGTGCGCCTATAGATATGATCTATTTGCTCAACCGGGCCCTGGTTAATGATCGCATGGTACAGGGCGGTTCTGACAGCGGGCATCCCCCGCGTTAAAAATTTTTTCTTAGGTAAGATATCTCTTAGACTAAAATCAATTTCTTTCAAGTTAGGGTTGCCTAAAATCGGCACCCTTTTATGATATTTTTCTTTCAAAATTCTGCCGATTAAAAAAGCTGATTCCTTTGATCTCTTGGATTGAGAATTTGAATTATTAAAATAAATGACGTCCAAATCTTTCAATGGCAAACCTTCCGCTGCTTTTAAAAATAGTTTTTTGCTGTTTTTCGCAATAGACGGATCGCGCCGACTAGTTGCTAAATCATCTAGAATTTCATAGGGCATTTTTAGATGATTTTCATACGGCAAATCGAGCTTGCTGTGCCTAATAAAATAGATTTTGATTTTGCGATTCATAACGTTATTTTACACGATCGCTATTAATAAGTAAAAAAGAGGGCACGGGAGACAAACAAATATAAGTCTGTCCACCTGTACCCTCGTAATTGCAAGGAACATTAGTCAAGGATCGAGACCTTGCCGGCTGGTCCGTCAACGCGTACCCGCTGGCCGGTTTTGATGATTTTGGTGGCGTGCTTGACGTTGAGAACGGCAGCGATTCCGAGCTCACGAGAGGTAATCGCTCCGTGGGCAAGCGGACCACCGACTTCTGTAATCAAGCCACCGTTGCCGACCGCACCGATAACCGGCGCCCATGTCGGGTCAGTTGTGCGGGCGACCAGCACGCAACCGTTGATCATCTGTTTAAGAGCGTTCTGATCATTGGGATCACGAACAACGACCGCCGGTCCCTCGACTACGAACGACGTCACGCCGATACCGTGCAGTTCGCTGGTGCTTTCAGGGATGTCAGCCAAACCGATCTTACTCAGCTGATCGGCAGACATCACCTGTGGTACTTCCATCTCGAGTTCCCGCTCGTAGCATTCACGCCGCTGAACAACCAGTTTGAGCGCTTTGTCGGGTGAGTCAATCAACATCCTGATCTCTCTTGGATCAAGAAAGAAGATGTCTCCCGACGGCCATCCCAGTTGTGCTTCGGCTGAAAGCAGCTGACAGCGGATCAAGTCATACACCTTAAGGTAGTTAAACTTGACTCGCTCTCGGAGTGCCAGATATGTCCGGGCGGAGTTGACATCCTGCTCGAATTCTCTGCGATCTCCCTCGGTTAACCTGTCGCTGACGTGTCGCTCGGCGATCTGGAATTCCCGAGTCCGAAGCTCAAGTTCCGCTTGAGGATCGCTTTTGATTCGAGCGGCGAGCTGATCCATCATTTGCGGCTGCTCGCGATAGCGAGATCCTGATATCTCCAACTCGTTGAATCCAAGATGTCCGAATTCGGCCATAACCGAATCCTGATCGACCGTACCGTTATGCAATTGAACCAAACGGACGTTGAACTCGATGGTTGGATCATCCTGTAGACCGCCTGTCAGATGGTCGAGCAACTGCTTCGCTTCGGCTTCGCCAAAGCGTGCGTCGAGTGTTTTCCGCAGACGGGCGTAGGCAAAAAAGCCAAGCCGTGCCACCACGACAAACCAGACGCAGACTTTGGTCCGCAGAAAATCAAGATTTGCCTGCAGGGACTCGATCAATGCCAGTGACAGCGGTAATTGGGTGAGTTGGCGTTGCCGATCTACAAACTCGGCAACAACCGGCTCGTAATCGTTCAGGTATGTGTCGGCGAATGTCTGTTCCCAGCGACGAATGCCAGCGAAAAACCGATCGTAGCACTGCTTATAGGCACTTGCCTTTTTCGGACCGTAGAGTTCCGTCAAACGCTCCGTACTCGGATTCTGGTCATAAAGTACGACCTCTGGGTAGTTGGCCAGACGTTCATCAGCCCTGATTTGATCAAGGTAAGAACACACCAATCCCTGAATGTAGTCGGCTAGTGGTATGCCAGAAACCCGATAAGTCAAAGCGTCATGGAGGATACTACACCGCGGCTGAGAACCGATCAGCTCAAAAAAGCCGGCATCGAGCTCCCTGCCAATGTCATACCCCATCATGTTGCGGCCGGTACGGATCGCTCCGTCGCCATGCGCAAAGATGTAGGTAAACAGGCCGAAACTAAACGGGGTCGGGTGCTGGGTGAGCAGTTCGGCAATATTTTGGTCGCTGAACACATCAACCGGAACGGTAACGCCAAGCGTCTCCAAGCGCAGACGCTCCGCATCTACCGCCGCCTTCGCTGACTTGATTGCCTGATAGCGAACCAATCCATGGGAATCGTCAACGGCAGTGACCGGTCGGTTTTGGATGAGCGATTTAACCATCCGTTCGTAACCATTAACTGCCAGCGCGATTTCACAATCTTGATGCACGCCATCCTCAATCGATTCAATGTCGAGAACAAACGCAACCAAGTCACGCAACTGGTGCGGTTCGAGCGACCGCTTATCTTTGAGTTGGTGAGGCATCGGCACTACTTCCCCGTCAGTGACCATCAGTTCTTTAGTGGTTACTGTTTCGGACAGCACATTACCGGCGCGGTCAAGAACAAAGATGTCACCCGTCTCTTGGCCGGCAGTTAACAGCTGACCGCCGCCGAACGTTGACTGAATGACAATCTCATTGGGCGAACCGTTCAGCGGATTGCGGGTAAATACAACCGCGAAACGATCGCAGGCCGCCATCTGGTGGACGAGAATTGAAAGTTGTAACTCACCTTCTATCCCCATCCGATTACGGTAGCCATCCATCTTGCCGTTGAACGTTTCGGTAATACAGGTAATGACTGCATCCAGAAACGCTTCCTCGCCCAGAACGTTTGTCGGGCTCTCTGAACCTCCCGCCCAGGAGGCGCCAGTCTGATCCTCAACCGACAACGCACCGCGGACCGCTACCCGGACTCCATCGAGTTCGAAACTGCCCTGGCGGTAAGCCGAGAGCAATTCATTCCTTAGGTGATCGGGTAACCGGCTGCCATTGCACCTCGACTCAACAATGTCACTAACTACTGTCGGGAAGATGACGAAACCGCGGGACGGTACCGGTACTCCGCGCCGCCACTTGTCGTGAAGCCGCGTAATTTTACCGGGCAATTCCACCAGCTGATCAGCCGTAAGATTGGTAAAACTAATTACACGATATTGAGCTACATTTCCTTCCATTTCCTCTGCCTCCTTTGACTTCTGACCTCGTTTTTGGTTGGGATGCTCTAATTTTATTTCTTACTACTGAACAAACCTGTCGACACGGTTTTTTCTATCGTCAGCTCCCTTAGTATTTTATTGTAATGAACATGATTTAAGGCTTTTTAAACCTCAAACCGTATACCTTAAATTTATAGATATACAGTTTGTGAGTTAAAAAACATATTACTATATCTTAAAGTTGTTATTTTGTCAATAAAAAGCCCGTCCTCTGTATACGAAAATATATCGCAGACAAAGGACGGGATTTTACCCGCGGTACCACCTTTGTTTCCGCCTACGCTCGCACTATATTCAAGCTAAGGCAGACAAGACCTTAATCCTTGCCGACAGACTAAAAAAATCCGTCAGTAAACGGATTAAAATCACTTTTACCGACTCTGTCGTCCCGATTGATCGGAACCGACATCAGTTAGCCCATGGTTACGGGGGCGGCCGAGCTTCCACTCAACGCAGAAGCCACCTCAGCGTGCCCAACCCTCATTTAACAATTGACAGTTAATTGTTTAAATGAGGACACGCTTCATTGATTTTGCAATTGTCAAAGTAATGGTATGTTACTACGGGCGTAGAAAATTGTCAAGATAGGAAAAATTTGCTAATTTAGGCAAGAAAAAAAGAGGCCTTTTCAGCTTTGGTTGTAAAGACCTCTTAAGATTGTTCGTTCTTTCACAATGATCTTTTGTAAAAAATCATCGCTTTTCTTTCGCGCCGACAACGAGAATGTAGGCGCCGAGATGCAGCGGAGACCGAGCCAGCGCTTCATCAACCCCACCAAGGGCGTCTCTGGCTGATTCATTGTCTTCAGCTTCCATGATAGCCTGACGGTATCGACGAGTCTCAATCAAATCAGCGTAAGACTTAAACGTTTCCGTGGTGAGTATATCTTCCGGCAGCACTGCACTGATGGTTGGATGAGTTAAGATTTCCTGAATCATCAAGCCGCTGGCCGAAAAAAGTTGTTTGATCTCGTCAATGGTGTGTGGTCGGGCATAAATAAGAAAGACCTCTTTCTCAAAATGCACCTCCAAACACCGTTTATCCTGATCAATCATTGCTGCCAGTGACGTTGGCCACGGCAAGAACCCAATCTTCGCCAGCAGGCTGCCGGCATTGTAGAAAGAGAACAGGAACGCTCCACCGGGACGAAGGACGCGGTGAGTTTCGGCCAGCAGGTTATCAATGTTTCTGATGTCACTTCCGGTACCGAGATTCATGAGCACTAAGGAAACTGACGCGTCCTCTTGAGGGATGCCTTCCTCAAGGTCGGCGACCGCGAAGGCGATATGTTCCATGCTGCTGCTTTCTGTTTTCAGTCTGGCCTTTGCTCGTTCAATCATGTCAGGACTAACGTCGTAGCCGACAACCTGCCTGAAGTGCTCCGAGAGCATTATGGATTTAATACCGGTGGCGCAACCAAGATCAAGCGCGAGCTGATGATCTTCAAGATCGGCAATGAGCCGGCCCAGCTCCCCCTTCTCAAACCGAAGGTAGACTTTAGTCCCAAAGAATTCTTTGGCGTAACCTTCGTCGTAATGAGGAGCGACTGTCTTGGTGAGACGCAGGAGTTCTTCCCGATGGAAGCGCCAGGCTGCCTCGGGGTCTTTTTCTACATCAGTTTCTTGATCTTTAAAGTGCTGGTGCAGAAAGTTCATCTGCATCCGGCAAGATTCCGAGATAGCGCCGAAAAGCACCGCTGCGGCGAAGTCAGGATCAATTCCCAGCCGTTCAGCCCACGTCGTTGCTTGAGCTAGTCGTTGGTCTTCAACCCCTTTCCTGGTCAGTTCGGGAAAGGCTCCCTGCAGCTGGCGCTTGCATTCGGCGACCGCATCAGATAGACTGCCGGCCCCAATTCGGACTGCCAGCGTTTGAAGCAGGTGATGGTCAACCCGAGCCAGGCGTCGGCCGATTTTTTGTAGGTTCAGTAGTCCTAGCATTTCACTAACCTCCTTTTCTGGCTTGTTCTGGGGGGCAAACGGGGCAGGCAACCGATTCGCCTACCTTTGGTAGAGCGCCGAACTCCAAATTACACCGGCAACACCGGTAGGTGGTGTGGTTGATTTGCACCACTCCTTCTGATTTTCCGTCAATTGATTTTTTGCACCGAGGACAGCGAATTTTGTCTTCGGCATCAGGCACTGCCCCGAAGGATATATCGCAGTTTGGGCAATAAAAGCCAGTACCTTCACCTTGATTGATGTGGATCATTGGCGTTACCATCCTTTCTTAGATATGCCTCAACGTCGGTAGCAACAGTTGGGATAGGTCGGCTATTGGGAGATCAGCAGGTTCGGATAATCATATTGAACCGCTTTACGAACCAACTTCATTGTCTCCTCACCGACTTCACGAGCGTGGATACAGCCTTGTCTGAGAACGTGCCGGATGTAGTCCGGTTGCTGTTCAAATTCAGTGCGGCGGCTCTGAATTGGCTCTAGCAGCCGCACCAACACCTCGAAGAGGTACTTTTTCAATTTGACGTCCCCGACGCTGCCCGCTTGGTACTGCTCCTTAAGACTGGCAACGTGATGGATATCGGGATCAAACGCATCGAGGTAGGTGAAAACGACGTTACCTTCAATATGACCGGGGTCAGCGGCGTGCTTACGCGTCGGATCGGTATACATACTCATTACCTTCTGACGCACGACAGCAGCAGGATCGGACAGGTAGATGGCATTACCGAGACTTTTGCTCATCTTACCCTCACCGGATAGTCCAGGAAGTTTCGGGGTTTCACTAACGAGCAATTCCGGCACTGGAAACACCTCACCGAAAAGTTTGTTAAAGCGTTCGGCCAGTTCCCTCGTTTGCTCAATGTGAGGCCGTTGATCTTCACCAGCTGGCACGCAGTGCGCCCGAAACAGCAAGATGTCGGCTGCCTGCGATACCGGATAGCCGAGGAAACCGTAGACGATGTTATCCCGTTCAGAATCAACACCAACTCGTTGCGCCTCTGCCTTAACTGTTGGGTTGCGCCGGAGCCTGGCTACCGTGACGAGCATCGAAAGGTAGGTGGTTAGCTCAGTCAACTGTGGCAACGCCGACTGGATGAAGATCGTGCTCTTGGTCGGGTCGATTCCCACCGACAGATAGTCCAGAACGATCTCCCTAATGTTAGCCTCGACTTGGTGGCTGTCTTCGAGGTGATCGATCAGCACCTGGAAGTCGGCGATGATGATAAACGTATCGTACTGATCTTGCAGCGCGACACGGTTTTTCAGACTACCGATGTAATGACCGAGGTGAAGTTTACCGGTCGGTCGGTCGCCCGTTAGGATGATTTTTTTTTCTTCGCCTATGGCTCTTATCTCTGGTATTCTATTTTCAATGTGCATGGCTACTTTCCTCCTTAAACCTTGTCTAGATTCTATGCCATCATAGAACCATATATTTAACTTAGTCGCCTTTGAGTGTCAAGAGGGCAGGATTCATCAGGGAACATAGTATTGGTCTTTTTTGAAAAACAAAAAAACATCTTTTTATGGAAAGATGCCGTGGTGCGCGACTGAATATTAGGAGTTGGTCTTTATCCTCGGATTTTTTCCGCGAGCTCAGCCAGCTCTCCATCGTCAGCTCGCGTGGAGTCGTGCGAGGAGATGTACCCCTCGTACGTTTCAAAGTATGTGTCAACGCTTGACTTGACCGGTTTCCATGCTGCCGATTTGGTGCCGTGCATGGGAAAAAGTTTCGCGTGGGCGTGGTCAACGCCGAAGCCCTCCAAAATCAGGCCGGTCCGGCCAACGTCCTCGAGCTTGGCGTCGAGCAGCTTGGCCACTTTCTTTGCGGCGCTGACCAAGCCAATGAAGGTTTCCTTGGGTACATCAAAGACGTAGGACGGGTAATGATCTTTCGTAACCACGACCGAGAACCCTGCCGTGTTGGGAAAGATTGAAAGAAAGGCCAGGTGCTTTTTGTCTTCCCAAATTTTATGGGCCGGCGCATTGCCGTTGATAATGTCGCAGAAGATGCAATCCATATAAAGAGTCTTGGTGCGCGTGGAAGGAATCGCCCAGTCATTCGACTGGGTCCGCCTTTGGCGGAAACCAGGAACCACCAAGGTACCCGCCCACCTGGTGCGCGTGCCTGGGATCGAACCAGGAACCACCAAGGTATAAGCTTGGCGCTCTACCATTGAGCTACACGCGCGCCAGGTGGGCGGGCAAGTAATCTTTGCGCTCTTCCCCCCGCCGAAGTTTCGATGTATCGTCGAAACGTAGGCGGGTAACCGTTGTCCGCCAGAGGCGGATGTGCCTCTGGCGCAAGCTACGCGCGCGCTCTTATTATACCAAGGCGTCTAGCGGGCGCCAAGGTTGCGCCGGATCGTTTCAATGACCGCCTGCTCGGCCTCGACGAGGGTTTTGTCCGGCAGGCTGAAGGTCGCGCTGCGCTTCGAGCCGCCGGGCTTGAACTGCCGCGTGAGCTGGAGGGCGTTGCCGGTATCGGTGAGCACCTCGACGACCACCGAGACCACGCCCTTCTGTTGGTAGATCAGCACGGCGACGTCAATGCCCGGGATGAATGAAATCAATTCATCTACCACGCCGGGCAGGTTGATTTCGTCGGCGCGCGCCTCAAGGAAGTCGTGCTCGGTGAGCAGCGCCCAGGCGAGTTGGTCGCCGGGTTCGCTCTTGAGCCGGGCCAGCGCCCGGCCCCAGAGCCGGAGCGTCGGCAGCGACCGGTTGCGGAAAAGATTTTTGACAATCGTCTCGCGGTCAGCCTCGGCGGCCATGAGCGCGCTGGCGATCTCAAGGGTGGCGGGCGTGACGTTGCCGGTACGGAAGCTCTTGGTTTTGCTGATGATGCCCGTGAGCAGGCAGGTGGCGACTTCTTTGCCAATCAGGCTCTGGTTCAACTCGCGCAGCAGCTGATAGATCACCTCGCAGCTGGCAACCGCGTTCGGGTTGGTCCGGTTGATCTGGCCGTAGTGCTCGTTCTCGACGTGGTGGTCGAGGTTGATGATGGTGGTACGGTAGAAAAAGTCGGTCGCCTGGCGGTAGACGTCGCCGAGCGAATCGAGGTCGGGCGCGTCCACGGTGATGACGAGGTCGTACTTGTAGTCCGACTGCTCGGTTTTGACGTCGCTTTTTTGAAACGCGCCGGCCTTAGGCGTGAGGTAGATTTTAAGGTCGCCGTTTTCCATGTCGTAGCTGAACTGGTCGATATTGTCGCGGCTGTTGTGCAGGCTGATGATGAGCTTCTGGAGGTTCTGGAGCCGGCCGGTGATGCCGTCGGCCCCGGGCAGGAACGCCAAATTCGCCGGCAGCTGGAAACCGTCGCAGGTAACGTCAACCAGCTTGTTTATTTTTTGCAAAACCAAAGCGAGCGCCAGCGCGCCGCTTATCGCGTCAACCGTGGCATCCTTGCGAAAGGTGATCAGCACATGCCGGGCCTGGTTGATCGTTTGCCTGATTTGTTCGAGCTCGGTTAAAGCCATGTTAGGAAAATAACCAATCACCAAATTCCAATAATCAAACAATGACCAACAGCCAATTTTCAATTACCAATTGCGTAACCAAAATTGGTAATTGGGATTTGGTTATTGGTGATTGCCCGCGACACTGGTGCTTGGGGCGATAGGTCATTGTACGGTCTGGGCGTCGTGGTGTCAAGGGAATTGAAAGAATATGAAAGAATATGGGGGAGCCCCCGCTTGAAAAATCGCTCATTCTGGGCTACTATATGAGTATGCCCGGTAGTGATCCCTCACCTTAATTGGATTGGTTTAGAAGGGGTTCCTACTTGAGGGCAGACTCCTAGTGATACGTTACTAAATATCCTTTATCTTTCTATTTGAATCAAAACAGGTGAGGGACTACTACCGGGTATGCCCCGTAGTAGAACTTCGATAAGGACGTCACCGTGTAATAGCAACGCTAACGAGCAGTAGGGTAAAAAAATAAAGATTACGCTTACTTTTTAAAAAAAGTCTGTCTAATAACCAATCGAAGTTTCACTACGGGGTATGAGCAAGCTTGATATTCCAAAGAGCTTTGAGTCGAAAGACTACGAAGACGCTCTCTATAAACAGTGGGAAGCGTCTGGTTTTTTTAACCCCGACAACCTGCCGGGCCGGCGGCCAAACGCCTACACCATCTCGATGCCGCCGCCGAACGCGACCGGCGTGCTGCATGTCGGCCACGCGGTGATGCTGGCGATCCAGGACATCGTTATCCGTTTTCAGCGGATGGCCGGCAAGAGAGCCCTCTGGCTGCCCGGCACCGACCACGCGGCCATCGCCACCCAGACCAAGGTGGAGAAGCTGCTTAAGGAACGCAGCGGCAAGACCCGCCAGGACTTGGGCCGGGAAAAGTTTTTAGCCGAGGTTGACGCTTTCGTGGCGCAGTCGCGCAGCACCATTAAGAACCAGACGCGCAAGATGGGGTCCAGCTGCGACTGGTCGCGCGAACGGTTTACCCTCGACCAAGGGTTGAACGAGGCGGTTAACGAAGCATTCGTCCGGATGTACCGCGACGGGCTGATTTACCGGGGCTTGCGCGTCGTCAACTGGTGCCCGCGCTGCCACTCAACCCTGTCTGACGACGAGGTCGAGTACCGGCCGGTTCGCGCGAAACTCTACTGGATCAAGTACGGGCCGTTCGTCTTGGCGACCGCCCGGCCGGAGACGAAGCTCGGTGACACCTGCGTTGCCGTCCACCCCAGTGACCAACGCTACCAGCAGTTTGTCGGCCAGAAGCTGATGATCCCCGGCGTGTTGGGCGAATTCGAAGTGACGGTAGTGGCCGACGCGGTGGTTGACCCTGAGTTCGGCAGCGGTGTGATCAAGGTAACGCCAGCCCATGATTTCACCGACTTTGAGATCGCGAGGCGCCACGGTATCAACCTCAAGCAGGTGATTGACGAGGACGGTCGGATGATGAGTAACTGCGGCACGTACGCCGGCCTGACGACGCGCCAGTGCCGCGAGCGGATTGTCATTGACATGGAGAAGCTGGGCTTGATCGAAAAAATCGAAGACTACGACCACAACCTGTCGGTCTGCTACCGCTGCGGCACCACCATCGAACCCATTCCTTCCAAGCAGTGGTTTGTCAGCGTCAGCACGCCGGTTAAATCGCTCGGCGGCCGGTCGCTCAAAGAGCGGGCGCTCGCGGCGGTCAAGGACGGTGAGGTTAAAATCATCCCAGATCGTTTTAACAAAGTCTACTTCCACTGGCTGGAGAACCTGCGCGACTGGTGCGTCTCGCGCCAGATTTGGTACGGCCACCGGGTGCCGGTCTGGTATCGGGGTGGCCAATCGCCAATCGCCAATCGCCAATCGCCAGACGAAATCTATGTCGGGACCACGCCGCCGAAGGGGGAGGGATGGCGGCAGGATTCAGACACGCTCGACACCTGGTTCTCGTCGGGTCTGTGGACGTTCTCAACCTTGGGCTGGCCAAAAGCTACCAAAGACCTCAAGACGTTTCACCCGACCGACTTTATGGAGACTGGTTACGACCTCTTGTTTTTCTGGGTGGCGCGAATGATTATTATGTCCACCTACCTGATGAAGGCGGTGCCGTTCCGCCAGGTCTACTTTCACGGTCTGGTCCGCGACGAGCAGGGCCGCAAGATGTCAAAGTCGCTGGAGAATATCATTGACCCGCTCGACGTCATCGCCGCCTACGGCGCTGACGCGGTGCGGTTAAGCCTGGTCATCGGCACCACGCCGGGCAACGACACGAACCTGTCCGAGGCCAAGATCGGCGGCTTTCGCAACTTTGTCAACAAGCTCTGGAACATCAGCCGCTACATCCTGATGAGCGTGGACACCGTCGCCCTGGTGGAAAAGAAGCCGAAGGCAAAAACCCTGGCCGACCGCTGGATCCTGGCTGAACTCGATGAGCTCATCGCGGTCGCGACCGAGCAGCTTGAGCAGCACAACTTCTCGGCCGCCGGTGAACGCATCTACGAGTTCACCTGGTCAAAGCTGGCTGACTGGTACCTCGAGGTGGCCAAGCTTGAGCCGGGTAAGGACGACATCCTCCTCTACATCCTTCAGACGCTTCTCAAGCTCTGGCACCCGTTCACGCCGTTCGTGACCGAAGCGATCTGGCGGCGGCTTGGTACGGGTGAGCTTTTGATGATACAGCCTTGGCCCACTTACGTTAAAACTTCGGTGGGCTCGCCACGCTACGCGGGCGTAGCGGGCAAGCCAGCCTCGGTCAAGGCTCAGACGACTGCCGCCGACCGCAAGGCCGTGGCCGAGTTTGAGCTGGTTCAGTCGGTCGTCTCGGCGATTCGTAACCTGCGGGCGGAGAGCAACATTGCGCCGGGCCAGAAGCTCTCGGCCATCATTATTGATGGTAAAAACCAAAAGATCATTACCCGGCAGACAGCGGTCATTGCCGGTTTGGCGCGACTGAACGACCTGCGCGTCGCCAAGACATCTGCGAAACCCACGGGGTCGCTCTCGGCCGTGGTTGGCGGCTTTGAAATTTACCTGCCGGTGGCCGAGCTCCTGGACGTGAAAAAAGAGACGACCCGGCTCCAGCAGGAAGCGGCCCGGATTGAAACGTTCGTCAATCATCTGGAGGCGAAGCTCAAGAACCAGCGATTCTTGGACCGGGCGCCGAAAGCCATCGTCGTTGCCGAGCAGGAGAAGCTCGTGCTGCACCAGGAGAAGCTGGTGCTGATTAAGCGGCAGCTGGAGAGTTTGAAGTAAGTTAAGGTAAGTCCAGATAAGTGAGTAAGTAAACCCCGCACCTTTTTTCAAAAGGTGCGGGGTAAAAAAAAGAGACTGGTTTTTCCAGTCTCGCAAGGTTTTGTTTCAAACTAAAGGTTCAAAGCTACGGCTCATCTCTCGGCGCATTGCGGAGAATTTCTCTTACTTCTCGGTCGATGTCATCGTCGGCGTTTCCTCTCGTTAGGCGGTTACGGTCGAACAAGCCGATGAGCCGGTTACGGCCGCTGATCCGCAGGCCGAGCGGCGGTTTGAGCCCCAGCTGAATCGAACGATCAATGGCCGCCTCTCGGTTACTCAAGGTAACGTCGTGTTCGGCAATCATCTGATTAATGATGCGGTAGCTGGCTTCCAGCTCATTCTCCAAATAAGCAGTCTCTGCCTCTTTTTGTACTTGGTTGGCCTGGAATTTAGCTTTCAGCTGCTCATGCCCCTCTCGGTGGGCCCGAAGTTCATGCCGGAGATCACGCAGCTCAGCTCTGGTTCGCTGGTGGTCGGCTCGGAGCTTGGACAGTTCAGCTTTGATCCGTCGGTTCTCTCCTTGGAGGTCGCGGAAAGCCGTTTCCATCTGCCGGTACTTCTTGAGCAGGCGCGGAAAAGACTTCATCGTTCGGTTGATTTCCTTTAAGTCTTTGGAGTCTATCTCATCCATGACGCAGCCTCCTTTTTATTTGAGTGGTGCTGACGTCCGCGTCAGGTTCAGCTTCCCATTCCTGATAAGCCGTGATGAGGTCGATCAGCGCATCAAAGTACTCCTGTTGTTCCGAGTTCCGCTGTGGCAGCTCCGCCAATCGTTCGGCGAGGTCGTGCGCCCGTTTGTAGTCGTTTGTGCTCGTGATTTGGTTGGGCGGACAGAAGATTTCAAGCGTCCTTCTGGCTTTTGGCACTGGTCTTGATTTTGATTGTACGGGCATGGTTTCTCCCCTCGTTCAGATTGATTCGAGACGGCTATTCGCAGCCATCTTTTCTCGCTTCCCACTCGTCGTCGTACTGCTTTGATTCAGTTGGCGCAACGTGCGCTCGTCGTTTTGATGCATCACTGAAGACAGTAACCAGCGTTCGAACAGCAGCGTAGATGATGAATAAGAGCACCAGCACTACGGTCGGATGTTTCAGCCCCATCGCTTTTCTCCTCTCTCAGTTGTCAAACAGCGATTTTGTTGCTACCATACCAGTAGCATTTGCTCTCACCCTACAGCCTTCATTACCGGTATGTCAAGCGACAAAAAAAATCAGATCAACGAGGTCTTGGCGCGCGGCGTCGAGCACGTCTACCCCGATACGAAAGCGCTGGAAGCGGCGTTGCGTTTAGGCAAAAAGCTGCGGATTTACGCCGGCTTCGACCCGACCGGTAAGCTCCACATCGGCCACGGCGTGATTTTTTTGAAGCTGCGTCAGCTTCAGGACCTGGGCCACGACATCATCGTGCTCGAGGGTGACTTCACCGCCAAAATCGGCGACCCGACGGGCAAGCTCTCGGCCCGCCGCCAGCTGACTAGCGCTCAGGTCAAGCAGAACGCCGCCGGCTACCAAAAGCTGGTGGGAAAAATTTTAGATCTCAAAAAATCAAACGTGCGGTTTTTGCACAACGACGACTGGACCAGCAAGCTTAAGCCGGCGGACCTGCTCGAGCTGGCGTCGAACTTTACCGTCGCGCGGCTGCTCGAGCGCGACATGTTTCAGGCGCGGATCAAAGCCGGCAAGGACATCCACGTCCACGAATTTCTCTACCCGATTTTCCAGGCCTACGACGCGGTGGCGATGGAGGTTGACCTGCAGGTGGGCGGCAGCGACCAGACGTTTAACATGCTCGCCGGCCGGACCCTGATGCGCAAGCTCAAAGGCAAAGAGAAGTTCGTGCTGACCATGAAATTACTCGAGGATCCGAACGGCAAGAAAATGGGCAAGAGCGAGGGCAACATGGTCAACCTCGATGACGAACCCGCTGATATCTACGGTAAGGTGATGAGCTGGCCGGACGGCGTTATCGGCGCCGGCTTTGAGATTGTTACCGACGTGCCCTGGGCCGAGGTTGAGGCGGTGAAAAAAGATTTGAAAGCGGGCAAGAATCCCAAGGTGCTCAAGATGCTCCTGGCCTACAGTATCGTCAAGCTCTACCACGGCACCACCGCCGCTATCGCCGCTGAAGAGCGGTTTAAGCAGGTTTTCGAAGAGAAGCTCAACCCCGACGAGATGCCGGTGTTCAAAACCAAGGCCCGCACGATCATTGACGTGCTCGTGGCCACCAAGCTGGCGAGCTCGAAATCCGAAGCCCGGCGGCTGGTTGCCCAAGGCGGGGTGCGGGTGGACACTAAGGTGGTGAAGGACGAGACCTTTGTCATCGGGCCGATTGACCGCGACGGCGTGGTGATCCAGAAGGGCAAGCGGCACTTTGCCAAGGTGATCTGGTAGTAATTTAAAATTTTTAATTTTGAATTTCGAATCAATGTTTAATGCTTTAATTTTGAATGTTTGAAACATTCAGTCATTCGAAATTGATTTAAAATTCGAAATTTGAAATTCAAAATGTAGGCAGAGTTAATTAACGCTCCTGTATGCCTCGGAAAAAAGCACGCAAAAAAATCCTCATCATTGAGGACGAAATGGCGCTGGTCAATAACCTGGCGCTGGCCTTGAGCGACGACTTTGAGGTGGCGAGCGCGACGACCGCCGACGAGGGCCTCCGCAAGGCGTGCAAGGAGCTGCCCGATCTAATCCTCCTCGACCTGATGCTGCCCGACCGCAGCGGCATTGAGGTACTGCGTCAGCTCAAGGGCGACCCAAAGACCGATGATATTAAAGTAGTGGTGCTGACCAACCTGAGCGGCGGCGACATCATCAGCCAGATCCTGGCCGCCGGCGGCAAGGAGTACATCGTCAAAGCCGACTGGAGCATCGCCGAAGTCGTTGAAAAGATTAAGAAAGCGATTGAGTAAGCGGCAAGGTACGTAATAAAAAGCAGGCTCCCGGCCTGCTTTTGCTATCTGAAACACTCAACTAAAAACTCAAAACTAACAACTCATTACTAATTACGGCAGGGGGCGGCCACGCTTGTACAAGAGTTGTCAGCCCGCTCATGTGACCAGCGGATCTCCGAACGTGTCTGGGAAACTCCCTTACAACGCAGGCTACCGTCTGGACCGGTGGTCTGGCCACTGTGCATGGTTTGCAGTTTTAGAGCCAGGACCGGTACAGTCCAACCCCCTGCATAGTGTTAGACGGACGCCGCGGGATTTTATTACACGTGCGTTACGTTTAGTACATTTTATAAAAAAAAGAGCTCCGGCCGGATGAATGCCTGGAGCTTTACACTAAGTGGATAATGAGCGAAAGGCGCCTTACAGTATACCTGCCGCTTTGGCAGATTCATGACGCCGCTTGAGGTAGTTGAGGCAATCGCCAGCCGGGGCGAGGCCCCACTGGTTGTGGTAGACACGGTTGAGCCGATCGAATTCCATATCCATACCTTCACCGATTCGGCTATCGGCCATTTTACCTTGGCTGGTGACCACGGGATCAAACCACGGCAGAGTGGCGCCGGGGCGGCACCAGACACGGAAGTTACGGTAGCGGTCATTGATGGCCGCGACGGTGCTGGCGAACGCTCGCAGCAGGTGGAACGGTGCGGTGACAATGTAGGCATCCTGCCAGCCTTCCTCGGAAGCCCGTTCGATGAGCTTTATCGCCTCGGTTGCGGTGTGTGAGAGTTCGGGCCGCTCGAGCTCAATTACATCGCTGCGATCAACGCCGCGGGCAACCAGCTCATCTCTCCAAGCGATGCCGCCCGCGTAGGCGAGTGGCCGGGCCGGATCTTTAGGTGTGTAGTAGGGCCCGCCGCCGCAGACGAAGAGGTACGTAACCCGCCGCCGCAGCCAAAGGTCGGCGCCAGCCGAGATGATTGACTCTTGTTGGTCCGGCGTGTGGCCGAACAGGTAGGCGGCCGGTAACTTTTTTTGCGGCGCTTCATCGGTGAGCACCACGGTCGCCAACCGAAATAGATCTTCTTCACGCGCTGCCCAGTTTCCCACGAGAGCTACCTCCTGTATGCTGATTTGATTGTGGAAAGAACCACTGATCTTCATAGCATGAGTTGGTGGAAATGTCAATCACGTCATGGTGGTTGCGGGTATCAAAGCGAATTTTCATTTAGTGGGTGGCTCTTAGGTATAGGGAGCCGTTCTATATAGAGTGCCCTCTAAAAGCTAAAAAGCTATAACCTCTTCCGCCATTCGCTGACTGGTCTTGGTTGGCCTGGTGCGCTATAATGAAAGCGTATGCCGCTCAATCAAGCAACCATTCAGCAGCTGCTGGGTCAGGTTGGCATTACAATCAACGGCCGGAGGCCGTGGGACATTCAGGTCCACGACCAGCGGCTGTACCAGCGCGTTATTACCCATGGTTCCCTGGGGTTGGGGGAGAGCTACCTCGACGGCTGGTGGGACTGCGAGCAGCTCGACGAGTTTTTCTACCGGATTTTGCGCAGCGGCGTCGCGAGCGGCGTCGGGCTGACGTTCGCCCATCTGCGGCTGCTCTTGATCGCGAACATTGTTAATCTCCAAAAAAAGTCGCGCGCCTTTCAGATTGGCACTCGCCACTACGACCTCGGCAACGACCTGTACGCCGCGATGCTGGATACCCGGATGACCTACAGCTGCGGCTACTGGCACAACGCCGAAAACCTCGACCAGGCCCAGGAGCGCAAGCTCGATTTGATTTGCCGCAAGCTCGGCCTCAAGCGCGGCCAGAAAATTTTGGACATCGGCTGCGGCTGGGGCAGCCTGATACAGTACGCGGCCGAGCGCTACGGCGTTTCGGCGGTCGGTATTACCGTTTCCAAAAACCAGGCCGAGCTGGCGCGGCAGCGCTGCCGCGGGTTACCGGTTGAGATCCGGCTGCAGGACTACCGGGATTTGCCCGCCACCCCGACTGCTCAAGCGCGGTACGACCACATTGTCTCGGTGGGGATGTTCGAGCACGTGGGCGTGAAAAACTATCCGACGTTTTTTGACGTCATCCGGCGCAACCTCAAGGACACGGGTCTGTTCTTGCTCCACACCATTGCCAGTAATATCAGCAAGGTCGGCACCGACCCGTGGATCAGCCGCTACATTTTTCCCAACTCGATGCTGCCCTCGGCCAAAAAGCTTACTGCGGCGATCGAGGGCCGCTTCAGCATCGAGGACTGGCACAGCTTCGGCGCCGACTACGACCTTACGCTGATGAGCTGGTACCAGAATTTTGCCGCCGCCTGGCCCAAGCTCAAAGCCCGTTACGACGAGCGTTTCTACCGGATGTGGCGCTACTACCTGCTCTCGTGCGCCGGGCTGTTTCGGGCGCGGCACGCCCAGCTCTGGCAGATCGTGCTGTCCAAAGACGGCGTACTCGGCGGCTACCGGTCGGTGCGGTGAGGTTGAAAAAGCATCAGTTCCTGCTATACTGAGCGTACCAATAACCTAAGCATTCTTCGGGGCGGGGTGGAACTCCCCACCGGCGGTATAGCCCGCGACCCCCTCCCTTTCTGCATACCCGTTTTTATACAGAAAGAGAGGGGCTGAACTGGTGCCCGGCTTTCGCTGAAGCTTCAGCGAGGCGAGAATTCCAGTGCCGACGGTATAGTCCGGATGGAAGAAGATGCGAGCCCGCTTCGACCGCGAAGCGAGGCGAGCGCGACCCAAGCGTTTTTGTTTGGGTAGCGTTTGAACGTCGTGCCCCGAAATGTTTCGGGGTTTTTGTATCCGATTCGAAACTACGAATGAATGCCTGCCCGCCATTACTTCACCATTCCATTACACAGGCGCTGGCAGGCGGGCGAATGCTACGAATAGCAATACGAATGATTAGCACGATCAAGAAGAATTTCTTGAGCGCCCCCCCCTCTTAGGGTAAGAGGGGGGACTAAGGTCAGACCGGCGGGCCCGCTACGCCAACGCGTTAGCGTGGCGAGGGAGTTACGCGCTGAGGCAAAGCCGTAACCCCATCTAACTTCCCCTTAACGTAAGGGGAAGGATACAGGGTAAGGGTTTTATCCTTATTCATAGATTCGTACCGCGTTTAATGGATTTGATGAGTAAAGCAATTGATTTGGCGAAGAAAGGCAGCGGCTATACCAGCCCCAACCCGCTGGTCGGCGCGGTGCTGGTAAAAAATGGCGCCGTGGTCGGCAGCGGTTACCACCGAAAGGCCGGCACTGACCACGCCGAGATCGTCGCGCTCCAACGCGCCGGCTCCCATGCCAGGGGCGCCACCCTCTACGTCAATTTGGAACCCTGCTGCCACCAGGGCCGGACCGGGCCGTGCACCCGGGCGCTGATCGCGGCTGGCGTCAAAGAAATCCACTGCGCCATGCTCGACCCGAACCCGCAAGTGCGAGGCCGTGGCAAGCGGGAGCTGGAAGCGGCCGGCATCAGGGTAGTCGTCGGCGAGCATCGTGAGGCGGCCGAGCGGCTCAACGAAATTTTTACCAGGTACATTACCACCCAACAGCCGTTCGTGCTGGCCAAGTGGGCGATGAGCCTAGATGGCACGTTGACCACTCGCCCGGGACAGAGCCCGTGGATTTCATCCGTCGCGTCACGGCGCCGGGTCCACCAGCTCCGCCAGCGGTACGACGCGATTCTGGTCGGCGTTAACACGGTGATTGCCGACAACCCGAGCCTGACCGTCCGCTACGGCGTCAGGCGGCCGGCGCAGCCGCTGCGCGTGATTGTGGATAGCACCGGCCGGACGCCGCTTAACGCCCGGGTCTTCTACCGACAGCTGCCCGGCAAAACCCTGATTGCAACGACGACCCGAATGAACAAGAAGAAAATCCAGCAGTATGAAAAAAAAGGCTCCCAGGTGCTCGTGGTCAACGCCGGATCGCGCGTGAACTTAAAAATGTTACTGCGCCGGCTGGGCGAGCGGGGGATTACCGGCGTGATGATTGAGGGCGGACTAACCGTTTTACAGGCCGCGTTTCGGGAACATATAGTAGACAAAGTTACCGTTTTTATCGCGCCGAAGGTCATGGGCAGCCCGCAACCCGGACGCGCCGCGACGCCACTGCTAAACCACCTTGCCATAACCGGCGCCGAAGCGATCGCCGGCGACGTATGGATTACCGCTTACCCAGCCTAACTATGGCAACCACCATTGAACAAGCAATTAAGGATCTCCAGGCCGGCAAGATGGTCGTCGTGGTTGACGACGCCGGCCGGGAAAACGAGGCCGATTTGGTCATGGCCGCAGCAAAGGTCAGCCCGCCGGCGATTAACTTTATGATTACCCAGGCCCGCGGCTTGGTTTGTCTGGCGCTGACGGCCGAGCGGGCAGCGGCGCTGGCGCTGCCGCTCATGACGCCGGACAACTCCTCAAAGTTCAAAACCAACTTTACGGTTTCAATCGAGGCCGCCCAGGGCATCAGCACCGGCATTTCGGCCGAAGACCGCAGCCGCACGATTGCCGCGGCCATAAACCCGCGCGCCAAGCCCGAAGATTTGGCCCGGCCCGGCCACGTTTTTCCGCTGGTGAGCCACGAGCACGGCGTGCTGGGCCGGCCCGGTCACACCGAAGCGGCGGTGGACCTGATGCGGCTGGCCGGGCTCGCGGAAGCGGGCGTCATCTGCGAGATTTTGGACGATGAGGGCCGGTCGGCGCGCGGCCAGGACCTCAAATCTTTTGCCGCCACCCACCGGCTAACGCTCATCAGCGTCGAGGACGTTCGCCGCCACCGGCTCGCCACCGAAGCGCTCGCGAAACGCCTGACCACCACCAGCCTGCCGACCACGTTTGGCCTGTTCAACCTTTTACTCTATAAAGATGTAATCACCGGCCAGGAGCATCTCGCGTTGACCCTTGGCGACGTGACCGCTACGGACGTGCTATGCCGCGTCCATTCGCGCTGCGTCACCGGCGACGTGTTCGGCTCGCGGCGCTGCGACTGCCAGCAGCAGCTCCATGCCGCGATGACGAGTGTCCAGCAAACCGGCCGCGGCATTATCCTGTACCTCGACCAGGAAGGCCGCGGCATCGGCCTGACCAAAAAGATTGCCGCCTACGCCCTGCAGGATCAGGGTGTGGATACCGTCGAGGCCAATCAGCAGCTCGGCCACCAGCCGGACGAGCGCCACTACTGGATCGCCGCTTCAATCCTCAAAGACCTGGGCGTGCGGTCAATCGAGCTGCTCACCAACAACCCCCAGAAAGTTAACGAACTTGTAGCCTGCGGCCTTGCGGTCATGCGCCGGCCGCTGGCAATTGAGCAGACGCCTGATAATTCCCGCTACCTCCGGACTAAAAAAGAGAAGCTGGGGCACTGGCTGTAGACAAGCTTGTAGCTTCTTAGCTTGTAGCTTTTTAGCGCCATACTTTAGTACTACAAGCTACAAGCTAAGAAGCTACAAAGTTAACGCCTAACTATGTTCACCGGCATTGTCCAAGAAATTGGAATCGTCACAAAGCGGCAAAGCAGCCGCGGACTGCTGACGTTCTCGATCCGCGGCCCCAAAACCAGCCGCCGCAGCACGGTCGGCAGCTCGGTTGCGGTTAACGGCGTGTGCACAACCGTGGCGGCCAAGCGCGGCAGCGCGTTTCGGGTAACCTGCATGCCCGAAACCCAGAAAAAGACCACGGTCGGCCTTTGGCAACCCGGGCAGCGGCTCAACCTGGAGGCATCCTTGCGGCTCGGCGATGAGGTTGGCGGCCACTTTGTCTTTGGCCACGTTGACGCCGTGGGTACCATTAAAGCTGCTTCCAAGCGGGGCAGCGACGTCAGGCTGCATATCGCGCTGCCGGCGGCGTTACGGCCATTTGCCGTCGCCCGCGGCTCGGTTTGCGTTGACGGCGTGAGTTTGACGGTAGTCCAACGCACCAGCGATGGGTTCGTGGTAGCGTTGATTCCCCATACCCTGGCCGCGACGACCTTACATAGTCTAACCGTTGGCAGCCGGGTCAATGTTGAGGTGGATATGCTGGCGAGGTACGTTAGGGAAATGCTAGACCCTAAGCTCTAAATTCCAATCACCAAATTCCAATGACCAAACAATCACCAAATCACAATTTTCAATTACCAAACGAATATCCAACAGTGGTTATTGTGATTTGATCATTGGTGATTGTCTGAAAATTGGTGCTTGGTTATTGGTCATTGTCGGGTTTAAGATTTAACTCAAACTATGCTTGTCAAAAGTAACAAGGTAAAAAAAATTACCCGGCGCATCAAGGTCGCGATGGTCGTGGCTGACTTTAATCGAAACATTACCGCTGGTTTGGAGCGTGGCGCGCACCGGGCGCTGCACGAAGCGGGAATAGCTGACCGCGACGTCACCGTTGTCCACGTCCCGGGCTCGGTCGAGATTCCGCTGGCCGCCGAGCTGCTGGCCGCGTCCAAGCGCTACGCCGCCATCATCTGCCTCGGCGCGGTGATCAAGGGGCAGACCAACCACGATGTGTACGTCAGCCGCATCGCTGCCGACGGTATTCGGTCGGTAATGCTGCGTCACCGGCTGCCGGTGGCGTTCGGCGTGCTGACCTGTAAGACGCTGGCGCAAGCCAAAGC